>CAYIMK010000028.1:0-7756 GCA_964364595.1 Microcaldota archaeon
CTCCATAGTCAGCACGTCGCTGATTCTTTTCGTGTTTCTTTCGATTCTTATGGTGTACGGGCCGAAATCCGGCCCGGTGTTTGGAGGGTGATGGATATGAAAACGCATGAATTCGCTGCAATCGCAATAGTGCTGCTGCTGGTGGTCTGGGTGGGTTTCGCCGCTCTCTCTCCAGCATATGCAGCCCGAAACGGTCTCCTGCCGAGCGTGCTGGGCGGACTCGGCGCGAACCTGGCCGGAAACAACGGAGCCGCCGCAGGCTCGGGCGCCGGCGCAGGCAACACGGGCGGCAGTCCGTCCGGCTCGAGCGCCCTTGGCGGCCCGGGCCAGACCGTGACCATTCCCATCAAGGTGGTGAGCGGCATATATGACCCCCGCCAGATTACTGTCAAGCAGGGAACCAAAGTCCGCCTCGACCTCGACCCCGCCACTTTCAGGGGCTGCATGTCTGTCTTCAACATCTGGGGCCTCAACCAGAAAATGCAGGTGAGCGCCCAGAACCGCATTCTTGAGTTCACGGCAGACACGCCCGGCGTCTACAAGACCTCGTGCGGCATGGGCATGGGCGACGGACGTTTCATAGTTGAGGCAGCCGGAGCGAACCCCGCCGCGGCGGCTGCGGCCACCGGCGGCAGCGGGCTCGCAGCGCCTACCAACGCTGCGGCCGCCCCGGCCGGCGGCTCGTGCGGAGCCAGCGGCGGCGGCTGTGGCTGCGGCGGCTGATGGTCCAATATCTTCCTTTATTTTTTACGGCAGGCAGAGTTGGCCCTCCACGGCATATGTCCAGTTGTGAAATGGGAACTGTGAGGAAATGAAAAGGAAATGGGAAAGGTGAGGAAATGAAAAAAGTTGATTTGACAATTTCTGGGATGCATTGCGCATCGTGCGCCACGCTGATTACGCGCGGCCTGTCGAAAGTGCCGGGCGTGAAGATGGCGAACGTCAATTACGCCGCCGGCCGCGCGCTGGTGGAGTATGACGAGTCGGCCGCTGACGAGGCGGCCCTCACTGCCAAAGTAAAATCTCTGGGTTATGCTGCCAGCGTGGGAGTTGACCATGACCGCGAGAAGAAGCTGCGTGCGCAGGAGATTTCCGAGCTGAAGACAAAACTCATCCTGGGCATCATCCTCTCCATCCCCACCATCCCATTGGGCATGTTCCTCATGGACTTCCCCAACCGCCTCCTGCTCCTCTTTCTGCTTGCCACGCCAGTGCAGTTCATCGTGGGCCTTTCATTCTATCAGGGGGCCATCTCCTCCGCCCGAAACAAAACTGCATCCATGGACACCCTCATCGCCATCGGCACCACGGCCGCCTACCTCTACAGCCTGGCCGCCCTCTTCGGATTTGTCGAGGAGCAATATTTCGAGGTTGGCGCCACTCTTATCACGCTAGTCATTTTGGGCAAATACCTTGAGGCCATCGTCAAGGGCAAGGCGTCGGAGGCAATCTGGAAATTGATGGATTTGGCGCCCAAGCAGGCCACGGTGGTGAGAAAAGGCAAGGAAATGGTCATCAACTCCGCCGACATCATGCTCGGCGACATCATGGTCATCAAGCCGGGCGAGAAAGTGCCGACCGACGGCACGGTGGTGGACGGCCATTCATCTGTGGACGAAGCCATGCTCACCGGCGAGAGCATTCCGGTGGAAAAGATGAAAGACAGCCATGTGTTCGGCGCCACCATCAACAAGAACGGCGTTCTGCATGCGCGCGCCGAAAGAGTCGGCGCCGACACCGCCCTCTCGCAGATTGTCAAGCTGGTGGAGGAGGCGCAGGGAAGCCGCGCCCCCATCCAGCGCTTCGCCGACCAAATCAGCGCTGTCTTCGTGCCCATCGTCATCGTGATTGCGCTGGCAGCCTTTGCAGGCTGGTACTGGTTTTTGTCGTCCGGGGCGGCATCTTCCTTCCTTCCCGCCGCCCTAATGCCGGCCAACCCATTCTCGTTCGCCCTCTTGGCGGCCGTTTCGGTGCTGGTGATTGCCTGCCCCTGCGCGCTGGGCCTCGCCACGCCCACCTCCATCATGGTGGGCACGGGACTGGGCGCGCAGAAAGGCATCCTGTTCAAGAACGCCGAGGCGCTGGAGGGCACCCACAAGGTGAAGGCCGTGCTCTTTGACAAGACCGGCACGCTCACGCAGGGCAAGCCGAAGGTGACTGACATCATCTCGCTCGACCCCAAGTTCGATGAGGCCAGGCTCCTCTCCCTCGCCGCCTCAATCGAGAAGAGCTCCGAGCATCCAATCGCAGACGCCATCGTGGACGAGGCAAAGGCGCGCAACGCCAAATTCCAGGCAGTCAAATCATTCAAGGCCGTTCCCGGGCATGGCGTAACTGGAAAAATAAACGGCAAGGCCATCTCGTTCGGAAATCTGAAGATGATGAAATCCGCGGGCGGCGCGCTCGCGGCCGGCGCCATCGGGCGGATGGAAGCCCTCGAGAGCGAAGGCAAGACATCGATGGTCCTCCTCGTCAACAAGACGCCGGTCGGCCTCATCGCGGTGGCCGACACGCTCAAGGAGACCTCTCCGCAGGCCGTGGCCGAGCTGAAGAAGCTCGGCTTGCAGGTCTGGATGATTACCGGCGACAACGCGCGCACGGCGCAGGCCATCGCGCGCCAGGCCGGCATCGAGAACGTGCTGGCCGAGGTGCTGCCATCCGACAAGGCGGCCGAGGTGCAGAAGCTGCAGGCCCGCGGCCTCAAGGTGGCCATGGTGGGCGACGGCATCAATGATGCTCCGGCTCTTGCTCAGGCAGATTTGGGCATTGCCATGGGCTCGGGCAGCGACATCGCCATCGACTGCGGAGACGTGGTGCTGATGAGAAGCGACACCATGGATGTTTCGCGGGCCATACGCTTGGGGCGCGCCACCATCTCGAAAATAAAGCAGAATTTCTTCTGGGCGCTCATCTACAACATACTGGGCATCCCCATCGCCGCCGCCGTGTTCTATCCATGGACGGGCTGGCTGCTCTCCCCCGTCATCGCCGGCGGGGCCATGGCGCTCTCGTCAGTGTCGGTGGTCGTCAATTCACTGACTCTAAGATGGACGAAGCTTTGAGCAGATGAAACTCTGAGCAGATGACCAAACTCTGAACCTATGACAAAAATCAAAACAGGTGATTTACTATGGGTATTGCGCAATTCCTCTCGGCCAACAGGACCGGCGTATTCATCGCCGTTTTCGTCCTCCTCTTGGGCAGCGTGGGCTATTTCACGCTCAACAAGGCGGGCAGCGGGATGGGCGGCGCGGGCGCGCCGCTCGAAGTGTTCGACGGCCTCCATCTCAAAGTGGTCTGGACCGACTCGGGCGAGCCAGAGCTCATCGCGCACGCGCGCAACAACGCCATGAGCCGCTTCGCGGCGGCCGAGGGCCAGCCGATTCCCGAAGACGGCTCGGTGGTGCTCGGCTCAATGGAGGGCGCGCTCATGAAGAAAGAGGGCGAATATTCAAAAATCGGAGATTCGCTCAAGGACTTCGAGGGCCTCAAAGTGAATGTGGGGGGCGTGCTGGTAAAGACAGGAACGATGATAGACCGTTTCCGCCTGCTCGACGCGGCACAGTTCAACGAAATCAAGGCCAAGCAGGACGTTGCCTATGTCCAAGTGTCGGCCGAGAAGAGCCCCAAGCTCTTCTACACTCTCGCTACGGACGACAACCGCACCCTGCCTGCGCTGAAGCTGGCCGAAGGCAAGCTGTCCGACTATTCCATCCAGAATCTGGCGGGCGACAAATATTATCCGCTTATCGTGGGCGCGGACGAGGCCAAGGTTATGCGCAGCGAGAAGCTCTTCGCCAAGCCCGGCGACACCATCCGCGGTTTTTTTGGCCGCAATGTCTATCTGGTGGGCGTGCTTGCGCCGGCAGACAATGCTCTGGACGACATGCACTTCATCCCGCTGACATATGAAGAGCTCAACGGCCCCGCGGGCTAAGATAAGCTCAGAGAAAAAGATGGGGATGTGACGCTATGGAAAATTCAATGAAACTGCATATCCACGTGATGCTGGTGCTGGCCGTGTTCGCGTTGAGCGTTCTGGCGGGCTGCGTATCTTCAGGGGGGAATTCGGCGCCGAAGCAGGAACCGGCGCAAACATCCCCTGCGCAGTTATCTCCGTCCGGACAGGCGATAAAACTCTCATCGAACGCGAATGGCGAGTATGCCCCCAAAGAGATAAGGGTGAAAGCAGGGAGCACGGTCCGTATTGAAGGAGACATCAACACTCTTGTCGGCGGGATGGATACCATCGTCATCGACGGATATAATCTGAACAAAAAGGTGTCGCCAGGGGACAACGTGCTTGAATTCACCGCAGACAAGCCCGGAGAATATAGCATGCATTGCGCGAACAATATGGGCTATGGCAAATTGGTAGTGGTGAATTAATCCGCATCACAGGCGCTCCGCCTGTGGCATCTCCAAACCACGGGACGCCTTTTTTCTTTTTCATATTTTTTATTGTTTCAACAGTATGAAATACGGACAATCATTACATGGATAATGTCGGTTGAGGTGTTGAAATGGGTTGCTGTGGAGAAAGTCCAAACGCATCGCAAGGGCAGGGAGGCATCCGGCCGCAAGAAACAGAAAACGGCGCCGGTCATGGAAAAGAGGCCGCCAGCCATGGCCTGACATGGATGCAGATTATGGCGCTGGTGCTGGTGATGCTGTTCATTGTCAGCATGGTGGCCCCGTTCTTTGCGCGCTGAGGAGATGTTTTTCAGCATGGTGGCCCCGTTCTTTGCGCGCTGAGGAGATGTTTTCCATGCTGGAAAAAATCAAGAGCAGCATCCCGCAGCATCCGGGGGCAGGGGAAGCAGCCGGCAAGAGTCTGGCCGAATATGCACCTATCTCGAATTGAGATAGAGCAGCACTCCGGCCGCCGCCGTGGTGAGCAGGGTCTGCAAGATGTTCGACCAGTTGTAGGCGCTGTGCAATGCCAGATTCGGGAAAATGACAGAGTTTGTCATGAGTGCATGGGCCATCAGCACATACGCAAGGATGATGAGGCCCAGCGTGAATTCGCTGCGCACGCGGAGATACATCTGCACATACTGCGCGATGAGCCAGGCCAGCAGGAGGATGTTGACAACGCCCAGCGCGTTGGCCAAGCCAGTCGGGGCTGTAGGTCCCAAGGCCGCCAGACAACCGGCATACCTGCCACCCGGAGTACTGGAGGAGGCGGCCCATAGGATAGCAAGGGTGACGAGCACGAGTCCGATGGCTGCCGCTGGCGGCAGGAGCCCGAACCAGGGCGCGCCCCCATTAACGGGCTTTTTCGAGAAATCTTCGGACTTCATCCAGCATCCCCTCCATCTCGGGCGACAGCGCATAGGCCTTGCCATATCCTTCCCCAATGCAATCCAGCAGGTCGTGCTTCATGAGCACTCCCAGATGGTGCAGGGCGGTCTTGTAATCCATCTCCAGCCCGTCCGCGATGCGCTTGGCATTGGCCGGATGCTTGGAGACAAAAATAATGATTCTCGCCCGGTTGGGGCCGCCGCGCGAGCCGGCGATGAGCCAGTAGAGCAGCTTCTTGAGTATCATCACAGGATTCTACCTCAGGCCAGAATTTAAATCCGTCGGAACCCGGGTCCGGACCAGCGTCAATCAATGGCATGCGCGCTCACCGCCCCGGCCAGTTCCGGAGTCAGGATGGCCCTTATTGGATGCAGCCGCCGAATCCGCCTCAGGATGGCCCTTATTGGATGCAGCCGCCGAATCCGCCTGATGTTTCCCGTGCCCGCCCATCATCATGAGATGGCACAAGAGCATGGTGACGATGAAAAGGAGCGGAATCCAGTCGCCTTCGATGCCCAAGGCAGGGAGGGCGAAGAGAAGCAGGATGGGGATGAGGCAGCCCAAGGCCATCCACAACCCGTGGTTTTTTGAGAAATCCATAGATAACACCCCGGTTAAATTCCACCTGCCACTTTCGTCCGCGCTTGCGCGTCTCTATGCGCGATAAGCTGGTCAAGGAGCGTCCCGGCATTGCGCGCATCCGAGTAATCGGCGGCGGTGACCTCAAGAGCGCGCGCCCCGCTGCTCCAGAATATCGTCATATGCGCAGTGCCAAGCACCAGGTCCAATGGCGAGCGGTCCATGCTGTGGCCGAATATCTTGTCCAGCGGAATGGTCCTTTTCTTGCGGTAGACAAGCCCGTCCGTTTCGGACACCGACTGAGCCGATATCTCGTAGACATGCCGGCTCAGGTTCAGGAGATAGAGAAACGAGACGGCATAAAACACGATGAGAGCGGCGTTGACCCAGAACAGCCCGGAAGAATCATCTGGCACCAGGCCGGTGAAATGGGCCAGGAAAATCGCCGAATGTATGGCGCTCAACGCCACCACGAGCGCCAGAACATGGAATATTCTTGGCTTAAAGCACATGAGCGCCCCCGGTTCAACCTTCCCTTCATGGACAACATGCTCCATCCGCATCACCCAATAGTCGTTTTGAAAAAATGAAGGTTTGAAAAATGAAGGGCCGCCTCAATGGCAGCCCCGTCCCCCGCGCAACCGGCCGAACTTCCGTTAGTAGCCGGTGTCGAACATCTGATTATGCATCGACGCCATGCCGCCGGCATGCAGCTGGGCGAACTCCGGCCCCGCGTAGTCTGTCCCGTGCATCGCATTGTGCATTTGCCGCATGTTCTCCCAGAACGCGGCTCCGTCCTGCGCATCACCCGGCCAGGCCGTGCTCTGCACCTCCATCATGCGGCCTTCCCATTGGTTGGGTGCATCAAGCCCGTTCATCATCCCGTTCGCTCCGTTCCGGCCCGGGATGGCCCAGGCGAATGCCGCGAGGCCCAGAAGGGCCAGCACACCAAAGGCAGCCATCGTCTTTATTTCCATTTCCATCACCTCATCTTCTTCGCGTACGGTTCCATCGCCGTCGCGTTGATGAAGGGTGGCTGACCGGTTTATATAAGATTTTTCCGTTATTGAGCACTAGTTAGGCCCTAATCTCTCCATAATCGGATGGAAGGGGCATAGCAGGCCGGGGCTGCGCACGTTCGGCCGGGCGGTTGGGATGGCCGCAGCATCGGGGAGCAGGGAAGCTGGTTGAAGCGCCGAAATCAAAAAACTCCGGGCCCGGGATTGCTAAAAATGTAACCGGGGGCGAAAGCAGGGCCGGCGCTCCCGCTAGTTTCGCGTCTTCTTCACTTTCTCGTCCCGCTTCACTTCCTTGTCTTCTTTCCTTGCTTCACTTTTTCTTTTTTCCTTTCCTAGATTCGGAGTTGGGCCGGCCGGAGCACGAGAGCAGGGCGCCGACGGCATACCCGATGATGCCCCACACGAGCGCGCCGCCCAGGAATTCGATGGAATTGAACGGCCGTATCGTGAATGACCACGTGCTGTGGGTCAGCAGCTCCAGAAGCTGACGGGCCAAGCCGGGGGCTGTGTAGACCAGCACGCCGCAGGCCAGTGAAATGCCGGCGAAGAGGACGGCAAGCTTTCCTTCCAGTTTTTGCATGAACCCCATCCAGTCACCCTCGGCCCCGCGCCAGACGGCACGATGCCGAACGGGAGTGGGGGCGCACGGCTTAAAATCATATTCACGCGCCCCGCCTGTCTGCTGTGTTCCTAACCCTGTTTTCAGCAGCACGTCTTCCCTTCAAGCGCCTTCTTGCCTTCCCAAAAAGCGAGCGCGGCTATTACCAGGCCGGCAAGCGGGTCAGCCCACCACCAGCCAAAGAGGAAGTTCAACCCAATTCCCAGAAGAAGGGCAATCGATATGTAGACACAAA
>CAYIMK010000029.1:0-6158 GCA_964364595.1 Microcaldota archaeon
CAGCACCGGCACGCGGACGCTTCAGAACCCTTAATAGGATTCGCGTGAAAACCCATTCATGAGATTACAGGCGTTCAAACCATTTGGCCCGCAGGGCGATTGGGCCGCGCTCGCGCCCAAAGAAGATTTGGATAACAAGACGGCCGGCCCCGGCCCGGCCTGGCCGGTATATCCCACCGCCTCTCAGCTGGCTCTTGACATTTACAAGGCCATGCCGCTCAACGGCCTGAACATCCGCCACAACGAGGACGGCTCAGGCTGGGTGCTCATCAGCAATCTGGAGGCGCCCAAGGCGGGCTACAAGATCTGGCGCACGCAGGCCAAGCGGGCCGGAGATGACGCCACTCAGAAAGCCGTCTTCAAGACCCTGGAGGCGGTTGAGAAGCTCCCGCCCGAAGCGAGGCCGCTCGTAACGCAGGGCCTGCTGGTGGTCGCCTTCGGAGTGACGCAGGAGCACTATGACCAGTGGCAGGCCAATGAGAGCATCAGAAAATACATCCACGATGGATTGGTGGATGGCGGCATCCCCGCCGCCTCGATTGAGAGCAGCCTGCCGAAACTCACAGGCGCCTATCTCGCCCCATACGTCATGGAGGACAACTGGCGGAACATGCGCGACTCGCTCTTCAATCAGGCCGTCGGAGAGGACGGCCAGAAGATTGACGAGACATTGCGGAAAGGGTGGGCGTCGGCGAAGAACATGAACGCGTTTGTCCAGTCCCTGACCGCGAGCGGAGAGCAGCAGCTCTTCATCGTGGGCAAGATGCCACCCGAAATAGACGCGGTCTGGGAGAACCTGCGCACCATCTACATCTCGCCGCGGCCCTTTTTGAGCGTGGACGGCCTGGGGCGCATCTCCATCGCGCTGGACCGTTCGGGCGACAAGAAGACGTTCGACCAGACGCTGGAAGCGCTCAAGTGCTGCCAGTTCAAGATTTATGGCTCGGACAAGAAGTCCATCACCGCCCGGGTGAAGGGCTATGACGCGGCCTCGGGGCGCGTGCTGCTGTCTGACGAGCATGGGAAGACCCTCCGCCTCGAGGACGCATTTGCAACCTGCGGGCCCGCACTGCGCTTCGACCTTGTCCTGCCGGGCGGCCAGACGCTGCGGATGGTGGAGGGCGTGCAGCTAATCCCAAAGAATGAAATCAGGCACTTGGGGCCGGTTAAGAACATGCGTGGGACAGAGCGCCAAGTTGAGGTGAACGACGCTTTCTATTTGCTGCAAAGCGCCATCCAGTCCAAGGGCGGCCCCCTGTTCGACAAATGGGACCCGGCAAAATCAAGCTTCTTCGACTGGAACCTGGAGGCGAAGCTGTGCCCGGACGCGCTGACCGGCAGGGGATGGGAATTCACGGCCCGCCTCGTCTATGACATGCGCCATGCCGGCAGCTTCGAGCAGTTCGTCGGGGAGGCGCAGAAGCTCAGCGCCGTAATCATGCTCACGGAACATATCGACATGACAAAGTTCGGCACTCTCAAAGCCGTATACTGGAAGTTGCGCGGGATGGAGGGCGACGGCACGACGCAGGCAAACATGCTCCCGTCCCAGCGCCTGCTGGATGCGGTGCTGGGCACGCTCCTCAACTCGACGGAGCACGTGCAGCACTGCGGCATACTCCGCGGCATGCTCAAAGAGATAGAGGGCAACTGCCGTGACACCGCCCCGGCCGAATGGTTCGAGGAGCCGTTGCGCTCGAAGCTGCTGACGCAGATGTACGAGCCGGCGAATGCAAACGAGAAGAAACTGGTTGAGGCGTACATCAAGTCCGAAACGAAATAAAAAGGCCGGTAAAATCGGGGTGTCTTTATGGTACTGATGGAATCTTCGCAGAAGCTCAAAATCGGCGACCGTGCGCCTGCATTCTCGCTCTCCGGCACCGATGGACGGATACACTCGCTGAAAGAATTCGAGCAGGCCAGCGCGGTGGTCATTTTCTTCATGTGCAATCACTGCCCCTACGTGCTGGCCAAATTGCCGGCCATGAAAAAGCTCTATGACACCTACAGGCCGCGCAACGTGGCGTTCGTGGGCATCAACGCCAACAACAACCCCGACTTTCCGGATGACGATTTTGAGCACATGAAAAAATTCGTGTCTGACAACCAAATCAAATTCCCTTATTTGTTCGACGAGAGCCAGGGAGTGGCCAGGTCATACGGCGCGGTCTGCACGCCCGACCCTTTCATCTTTGACTCGGGCATGCGCCTTGCATATCACGGAAGAATAGACGACGCCCTCTCGCCCGAGGCGCAGCCCGCCACGCCGGATTTGGCCTTCGCGCTTGACGACATCCTGATGGGCCGCATGCCGTCGGGCGGATTCAAGCCCAGCAGAGGATGCTCGATAAAATGGAGGGAATAGCTGTATGAGTATAGTTATAATAAAAGTTATAATTAAACATTTATAATAGCACAATTATACAAAATAATATAAATATGAGCATATACATAACTGACATGGAAAACGATGAGTTCAAGAATATCTGGGAGCTTTACGGAGTGAGGGAAAACCCGTTCACCACCAATCCGATTTTGGTGAAAGGAGGAACCCTTCCCCAAGAATGTTTTGTCGGCCGCGAAGAGCAGATTAAGCGGCTCAAACGCATCCTCGGCTCCAGAGGCGGCTCACGCACGCTGGTGTACGGAGATGTTGGCGTCGGCAAGACATCGTTTGTCAATATCGTGCGGGCCCAGGCAGTGGACGCCGGATATTTCACCCCGTTCAAGGAAATCACCGTCCATGCAGATTGGGGACCGGATCAATTCATCCTCAACACCCTCGAGGCGTTTTATGCCACGCTCAGGATGGTGGGGGATTCCAAGCCCGTGTCGGACGAGACCCTGCGAAAGCTTACCGTCCTCATCGAGTTCGAGAGCCCGAACCAGCAGAGCGCCGGGCTGACGCTTGGCCCCGTCGGAGCTAGTTATGGGACGGGGATGGCGGCCGCCCAAGTACGCCCAACGCTCACGCTTTATCGCCTGTTCGCCGAGCTGGTGGAAGAAATCAGGCAGCATACCCGGAAGGAGATTGTCATCCATTGCAACAACCTGGAAAATCTCCCTACCGAGCATCTTCGGGGCCTGTTCAACCAGTTGCGTGATTTCATCCAGACACCCCACGTCCATTTCATCTTCGTGGGGAACCAGTCGGTCCATGCGTCGTTCCAGGTGATGCCGCGCGTTTCGTCAATCCTGACGGACACTCCCATCCAGATTGGCAATCTCGCCATCGAAGAAATCCGCAAGGTCATCCAGATCCGCTTCGAGAAACTGAGAATCGGCCCGGATATCACATATGTGGTCCCCTTCACGGATGGCGCCTTGGATGCCCTCTATGAACTCTTCGGAGGTAACATGAGGTACATCCTCAACAGCTTCGACGCGGCCATCAAGGAGGCAACTGGGGAGCGGCCCATCCGGCTGGACAAGGCCCTGCTGGCCTCTACGCTCAAGAAGGTCGCTGAACGGAGATATCTCGACAAACTGCCGCCCCGGGCCAGCCATATCCTTCTGGAGGCGGTCAAGCATGATGAGATTACCAATCGCCACCTCTCCAGAAAAACCAAGGTAGCCCGCTCTAACGTGTCCAAATATGTCAAGGATTTGTGCGAACGGGGCTGCATGTACCTGCGCCGAAAAGATGGCAAGGACAAATACTGGAGCGTGGAGCCAAGAATCCGATGGTATCTCCTGCGAGAGGACGCGGAGAAAGAGAAACAGAGGAAGATGACGGAATTCTAGCTTCAAAGAGGCCGGGATGCCGCCAAGTGGAGAGAATAAGTGGATGGGATGGCTGACATGCGCCTGATTTTCCTAGGCACCAACGGCTGGTACTCCACGCCGATTGCGAATACCGTGTGCGCGCTCATCGAGACGGTGGACCGCTACATCGTGCTGGACGCGGGCGACGGCATCTGGCGCCTTGACCAGCATGTCACCGACCCGGCCAAGCCGATTGACATTTTCCTCTCGCATTTTCATCTCGACCACACCATAGGCCTGCACATCCAGCCGAAATTCCGGCTGATGAAAAACAAAATCAGGATATTCGGCATGCCTGGGACGAAGAAGGCCCTCGCCACTCTCATCGCCAGCCCATTCAGCGCCTCGTACGAATTGCTGCGCAAACAGGGGTTCGACGTGCAGATAAACGAATTGAGGGAGGGCGAAAACAAAATCGACGAATATTCTGTCCGGTGCGCGCCGCTGGTGCATGCCGACCCCTGCTGGGGTTTTAGGTTCGAGGTTTTGAAGGGTGATGGAAAAAATGCCATCATCTCATACTGCACCGACACCGGGCCGTGCGACAATCTGGTTTCGCTTTCCCGCTCCGCCGACATCCTTATCACCGAGTGCGGGCTGACGTCCGGCACGCCAAGTTCGCCGTCTTGGCCGCACCTCAACCCCGAGATGGCCGCCGAGGCGGCCAAAGAGGCCGGGGTTGGCCGCCTTTTCCTCACCCATTTCGCCGCCCATCTCTACGAAACAAAGGCAAAGCGGCTGGAATCGCAGGCGGCGGCGCGCAAAATCTTCCCAAGCTGCACGGCGGCGATGGACGGCATGAGCGTCGATATATGAAAAAAGCGCCCCATGCCTGGAGCGGGGGGAGGGACGTTCTTCATCTCTCCCGGCGCGGCCGGCTCTCACGGCGTATTTATAAAGTTTGGTCGAGTATAACCAGCAGGCACATTTACGATTTTTGGTGATTACTCCATGTATCAAATCGTCACCGTAACAGACCGCGTCCGGCTGCCGGCCCAGAATTTCACCATGAAATTAGGGGATGGATTACGCCAGATCCTGCGCGAGCGCTACGAGCGCCGCATAGACAAGGAGCACGGAATGGTGCTCTCGATTTGGAACATCCATCCGCAGGGCGACGGACTCGTCATCCCCTCCGACCCGGCCGCTTATTACGACGTGCGCTTCGACGCTCTCGCCTACCTGCCCAGCGTCAACGAGGTGCTGGAGGCCGAGGTGGCCGAGCTGGTCGAGTTCGGCGCGTTCGTGCAAATCGGCTCTTTGGAGGGCCTGGTGCACTTGTCGCAGATTGCGAACGACTTCCTCACATACAACAAGAAGATTCCCGCCTTCACAGGCAAGGAGAGCAAGAAGATGCTCAAGAAAGGCGACCACGTGCTGGCCAAGATATCGACCGTGTCGATAAAGGCCACGCTCTCTGACACCAAAATCGGCCTCACCATGCGCCCCGAAGGGCTTGGCAAGGAGGAGTGGGTGGCTGCGCGCGACAAGAGCGGCGAGAGCGCCAAAGAGGCAGAGAAGCCGGCAGCCAAATCCGCCAAGAAAGAGAAGAAAGAGAAAGAGTAGGGATTTTCATGAGCAAAGCATGCAAAAGCTGCCGGCTGATTGTCGAGACCGAGGCGGTCTGCCCGCTCTGCCAAGGCACTGAATTCACAGAGCGATTCAATTCGACGGCGCAGATTTTCGATCCGGCAAAATCAGAAATCGCGGCCCGCCTGGGCGTCAAGGCCCCGGGCCGCTATGCAATCAAAATCAAGGAAAAGTAGGGAGGTGGTCGGATGGCAGGACGCGTCCGAGGAAGCATCAAGCTTATCAATTGCGCATCGTGCGGAAGGAGAGTGCCGAAAGACAAGGCCCTCGCTTACGACCGCGTGACAGTGTATTCGACCGACTTGAAGACGAACGACGATGTTCGCACCATGCTGCGCCGCGAGATGCATTACTGCCCCTCGTGCGCAAAGCACCTCAAGCTTTATGAGAAGAAGGCGCGCATGATGGCGCGCCGCGCGGAAAGCGGCTGGGGCCGGCAGGACCGCGTAGATGGGGACCGATGGGGGACCCAGGAGAGGTTTGGCAACCAGGACTCGGCATGATGCGTAACGAGTGCGGTGGCGGCATGACTGAGCAGACCTTTGTAATGGAGGGCCGTTCGTACACCGGAATGGTGTTCAGCCTCGGCAATATGCCTCTTTTGATTGTAAAGGCCCGCAAGGGTTACATCGCCTGCTCTTACCTCGACAAAACATCGTGCGAACACTTGGGCGACGTGGCCGCTTTTGTTTCCGGCGTGAAATGCTTCGACGATTTGAAGCACGCCAAAGTGAAGTGCATGACAGTGTGGGCCGAGGAGATGGGCGTGCGCGAAGGCATGTCTGTGAAGAAGGCGCTCGAAT
>CAYIMK010000029.1:6168-7467 GCA_964364595.1 Microcaldota archaeon
GGACGGGCTGCAGTAAAAAGAATTTCTCGGCTTATTTTTTCTTTCCTTTGTCCCATTTCTTGTTTTGCAAAAACCACGCCGACGAATCCCGTGATAGCACGGCCTTTAGCAAAGCTTTTCCCATCCGGCTTTTCACGGCCTCTTTTTCAGTGTGCTCAATCCACTTCTTGGTGCGATAGCCCGCGTCCAGATATTCTTTTGCCGTGATGGCGCACTCGATTTTGTCTGCCTCATAAGCAAATTGTTTGAGGCGCGGGGGGAGAAGGTTTAGCGTGCGCACGAGGTCGTCAGCCATGGGAGAGGGAAGGCCTTCCCGCTGGTCTGCCTCGCATTTTTTCTCATTCAATTTCCCGTATAATTTGGCGAGGCGGTGCAAATCCCCGATTCTTGCCTCGTGCAAGTCGTGGAAAAGGCATGCCTTGATGAGCGATGCTTCCTCCTGCTCATCCAATTTCGCCATCTTCGCCAGAACCCAGCCAACCATGGCGGTGCGGAAAGAGTGCTCGGCCACGCTTTCAGGGGGAGCGCGGACTGTATTCCAGCCGGTTCGTTGAGTTGTTTTGAGCAAACCGGCTTCGAAAAGAAAATCGGCCAAGCGGCGTGAAGAAGATGATACAGGCACAGATGGCATAGAAACACCAAGGTCAACGCTTGCCTTCGTACAGTTCAATAAATTTTTCGCGGGACAGGCCGGCTTGCTTGAGGATGCTCAGGAGCGTGCCGATGGCCAGCTCCCTGTGGAGAGGGACCACAGGTTTGAGTTTGCGGCCCTCGGCCGTTTTGAGCAGGATGACGTGGCTGCCGTGCTGTTCCAGGGTCTGGAAACCTGTTTTAGACAGCAGTTTGACCATGTCGCTTCCGGACAGAATCGGGAGTTTCATCTTCATCGCCCCAAACCAGCGGAAGAGGAATCAGGCCGAAGCCGCAGAACGGGAAACCGGCTTGGCGCGGCTGGAAGACGGGCGCGGGCGCTCGATATCGAACGGGGCGATGAGAAGAGAGGCTTGGCGTTTTTGGATGGCCGCCAGCTCATCCGGTTCTGCATGCTTGAGATAGAGTTCGATGGCTTCCTTGAGATTGGCGATGGCTTCCTCCACGCTCTTGCCCTGGCTGGCAATCTCGAATTCCGCCGCCTTGGCTACATACCAGTCATCTTCTTTCTCAATGATAGCGGTGAATGCCATATCAATCACGAGAAGATTGTTGTTTTCAGAGTATATAACCCCAGTTGCTTCCATCACCATTGTGTTGTCCCAGATTAATGTCCTCTCGATGTTTCAATTTGTCAATCATCTAACC
>CAYIMK010000030.1:0-7428 GCA_964364595.1 Microcaldota archaeon
AATCCCCAAAAGAAAGAGGTGTGCTGGCGCTTGCGCGCCAGGAAGTTGGAGGACGGGCGTTCAATTCTGATTTTTCGCGGATGAAATTGAGTTCGGATTTTTGATGAGCGTCATGTTCTCATCAATAACGAACTGGTAGTCAGACGGCGGCCAGTGATAGCATTCGTAGGGATGGGCTTTCAGCAGGTAGGGATGGGGGCCGAAATGGACCATGTCGTCGAAAAGCGGGAAATTCGAGCGGAGGACGAATGTCTGCTGCGATGAATAAAGCCCGGCCACGTAGATGTCAGGGCGCTCGTCAACCAGCAGGGCCTGATAGTAGAGGTTTCGGTAGGGCGGCGCAAGGGAAGAATTGTAGAGCGTCGTCCAATAGCCCGGAACCACGAAAAGAGTGGCGTTGGCCGGCAGGGATGACGCCATGACGTGCATATTCTGCAGGATGGATGCCTGCACCGGAGCGGCCTGCGCGAAGATGGCGGCTTGGAAGACGATGTTGCCTACCACCAGCAGCAGCATGAACCAGGAGAGGGGGGCCACCAGTTTCGGAGCGCGAACCGCGAGCAGCAGCATGGCGATGCAGAAGGGGATGGAGCGCAGGGCGAGGTCGCACAGCCATGCGGTGCAGTCCGGCACAAGGAAAAGATGGGCATAGAGCAGGGCGGCCAGGACCAGATAGAATGCGTTCCAGCCCACCTCCACTTTAGGCAGATAGAGGGAGAGGGAATGCAGGATGGGCTGCCCGGAAACCAAAAAACCGCGCATGAGATAGAGGGCGAAAGCCGAGAGGAACAGCACAGCCATGAGAAGAAGATTCGGCATCGGCCATACGGAATAGAACGGCTCGATGACGCGCATGACCCGCAGGGGGCCTGACAGCCATTCGCCGATGAATGATTTTGGATTGTACTCGCTCTGGTCAGCCACGGCTTTGCTGGCGCAGAATGAGACGTCCGAAGAATAGGCCTGGCTGCGCACCACGGTCGGGTTGAGGGCGGAATTGAGGACGGCCAGGATGAGGAGGCATGCCAGGAGCGGCATAGTCCAGCGGCCGGCCGGATGGCCGAGGCACGCGCGCCGGTAGAAAAAAACGCCCGCCAGCAGGGCGGCCAGGAGGAAGAACACATAGGCATGGGAGAGGTAAGTCAGTATTCCCACCGCGACGAACAGGACAGGATGCTCGGATTTTTGGAGCGCTGCCCTCAGGCCGCAGGCCAGGAAAAGGAGGCCAAACGGGATGGAGATGAGGAAGTTGATGTTTCCGAAATAGAAGAAGGTCGAGTAGTTGAACACAAGGCCGAGCGCGGCCCATGACTGCTTGCTTGGGTCCATCAGGCGGAAGAACCCCCACCATCCGAGAGGCGAGATGACGTACGCCAAGCTCAGCACAATCTGGCCTGCCGTCTGGTATGAAACAGATGACTGCAGGAAGGCCAGAAGAAGATGGATGAGGGAGTATCCCAGGAAAGAGAAATCCAGATGATAGAACTGGCTGGCGAGCGGATTGGCCTCAAGATGGTGGATTATGCTGGAGACGGCCAGGTGGGTGGGCCAGTCGGTCAGGGGCGCGACCGGGATGAGCCATAGGGGGATGACGGAAAGAAGGCCGACGATGACGAGGAGCCCCAGCGGGACAGGTTTGGTCAGCATGGAATAAACCTATGGGAAAAGAATAAACTTTAAAAAGAAAAAGAAAAATCCGCCCTAGCGGGGATGAGCGCAGTCGTAGATGCGGAACTTGTCCGGGTCGGCCTTGACGGCGTCCCATGCGGCCGGCAGGGGCATGTTGTACTTGGAGGACAGCGGCTTGTTGTCAGTCAGGTCGTAGATTTGGAAGCCCCACATCTTGGCGTCAGAATTGACGGAGATGGTGAGCTGGTAGCGGTGGTTTGCCGCGTAGCCGCCGATTGGATAGTCCTGGAACATGCCGTACACGAACGTCTTCTTGGTCTTGTCGATGCCCACCATCGGCATGCCGGTAAGCTGCGCCACGCTCAAAACGCCCACGTTCACGCTCTGGAAGCTCAGCAGCTGGTCGGTCTTGTCCGAACTTGGGGCATAGACGACGCGGAAGTCCCGCGAGCCGGCAGTGTTGATTTGCTGGGCGGTGCTTTGCAGGACAAAGAAGCCCGGCGTGTATTTGGTGTAATCCTTGCCGCCATAGGTCAAAGCGTCGGCCGTGGCCGGATTCTGCTGCTCCGGCGTCTTCTTGGCCTTGTCAGCGTTCGCGTTCTGAAGGTCAACATACGCCTTCGCCTCATTCGCTGCGACGCGGTTTTTGTAGTCAATCCAGACCTTGTCGAGGTTGGAGATGCCGTAGCCGAGCAGGAGGAGGGAGCCGATGAACAGCAGCGGCTTGCCAAGTTTCGTCGTTATCTTGGCCTCGGCGGCGAAATCGGCCTTGACGGCACCCCATAGCGGCGTCTTCTCGGAGATGAACGTGCTCATGGTTTTCTTGATGCTGTTGCACCGCGCGGCGAGACCGTCGAGGAATTCTTTATATTTCGGTGACTCGATGACTTCGAGCGTGTACTCGGATTTTATGATGGCGCCGGGCTTGACCTGAATTATGTCCGTGGAAGTGGACAGCCCGGTGGGGGGCAGCGGCTTGGGGCGGAACACTTCCTGGCGATTGACCTCGTTCAGGTCGATTTTGATGTTGTTCTCGTCCAGCGAGGTCTGCAACGCCTTCTGGACCTCTTCGTTGAGCTTGAAGCTTTTCGCGTCTGTCAGCGCCTTTTTCACCCCGCCGTAGCCGCTCGGCAGCGACTCGATGAGGTTGGCGGCCATCTGGTCAACCACCGCCTGCTTGAGCACGCTCACTTTGTCGGCCAGCGCCTTCTCAAGACGTGGGGCGAGTGTGTTATAGTAGTTGACCTCGGCGGAGGGCGTTCCGGCCGGCACGCCGCTCACTCTCCACTGTTTCCATTGCTCGTAATTCTTGGCGTTGATTATGTCTTTTGATTCGGGGAACATGGTGCCGCCGTGCACTTCGCCATCCAGCGCAGTCATGGCTTTCTCCTGCAGCTGGGAGGTGAGCGCTTGGCCGAAAGGACCGGTGTCTTCGAGAATGTACTTCTTGAGCCGCTCGGCTTCCTTGACGAGCTTGTCAGTAACGGTTTTTTTGGCCCCCTTGGAATAAGGAGCGAGAAGAGACCATGCGAGGAGGGAGCCGGCGATGATTTCGACGGCAGTCCATTTGTTGCTCCACAGGGTGGACAAGATTGCCTCGAAGTCCACCGGCCCGACACTGGCCTCGCCAATCTTGGTGATGTGGACCGGCTGGCCGTCCACGCCCAGTCCGCCTGTGAGGTTGGGCTTCTTCTTGTCCGTGTAATACGCCGGCCCGCCTTGAAACAGAAAGACCATATCATCCACCTTGTATGGAGATGGGGCTGAAGCGTTTATAACATTACCCTCGCGGTGCACGCCGATGGATTGGGAATTGGAAAAGCGGGAAAATGAGTCGGCTTGGACGGCGCTGTTCACGGCGAGAACCGAGCCGACGGCCAGCGTGCTGAAGAGAAAGAGGTTGCGCGGCTTGCAGATTTCAATCACGCGGCGCGTCTGTTCTTTGAGGGATTTCATATTTTCACCTGATGGGGACTGGTAGAGGGATAATGATGTGATTATATTGTCGGTAATAAGATATAAATATGTGTATCCTGCGCCAAGAAGTTATTCACACGTTCTTTTTTCAGGGCTTGATTTTTTCGGGCTTGCTTTGTTCAGGGCTTGATTTCCGAGGCCCCGACGTGGTGGAGCATGAACTGCACTTTGAGGTCGTCCTCGAGAATGTTTGACTGGAAGCGGATTTTTGACTGGGGCGAGAAGCCGGAGAGTGACGAGGCGGCCGAGCCGAACGCGCCGGCAGGCATCTTGAGGATGGCGGCCAATGTCTCGATTTCGGTGTTCTCGATGCGCGGCCCGCCGTACATCAAAATCGCCTGATAGGTGTCGCCCAATGACCAGTCAAGCTTTTTGGCCAGCGCCTGCACGAACGGCTTGTGCTGCTCAATCCACATGGCGTTGCGCACCAGCATGATGGACTGCCATGCGCCGGCATTTTCGTACGAAAGGCCGGCCGGCATCGACTCGCCGTAGGGCTCGGCAGTGAGCAGGGCGCGGTTGAGGGCCAGCCCCCACTCTTTCTTGATTTGCTCAGCCGAGCCGGGCGTGCCGTATCCTTCCGAATAGAGAGGGGCGAGCCATGTCTCGAACACAAATGAGCTGATGTCAAAGGTTGCGGGGTCGGCGTCTTTTGGCAGGCGGACGAGGAGGGTGGAGGCCGCGTCCGCAGGGCGGACTGTTGAGGCCAGAGGCCGGCCGTCCATGTGCGCTTTGGCATACTCGCTCTCCCCGCCGATGTGCCCGGCGTAGGTGTCGGCCGCTATGGCGGAGGCGATGGAGCCGCCGAACCACCAATTCGCGCTTTTCGAACCATGCGAAAAGAGGCGGCCGGCAGTGAGAAGCCGCTCTCCCACCAGCACGCCGCCCACGGCCTGCCCGGTAGCTGCGCTCCCTTCGACGCCGGCAGAGGCCCGCGCCCACCACAGGGGCAGGCGCAGGGTGAGGATGAAAGTCTGCGTGACGAGGTCTGCATAATCCAGCCCGCCTAATCCCTCGCCCGTGTGAAGGCGGCGCTCCTCGCGGCCGACGCTCGCCTCGACGTTGCGGGCCACCCATCCGGTGAGCCCTATGCCGGCCAATATGGGATTGCCGGACACAAGGCCGAAGGAGAGGGCGCCGCCAGCGTCGCGGATGATTCCGCGGTAGGCCGGCGTCTCGTAGACGGCCGCGAACGAGTAGTGGGGCGTGGATGAGGTGGCGGGCTTTCCCGAGGACTTGTCATAATAGTCATAGAAGCCCCGCGCTGCGAAGATGTTGTATGACATGCTGCGCACCGCCCCGCGGGCGGCGGCCCGCAACGCGGCCGGGCTTGCCTCGTCACCTGCCGGCAGCGGCGCCTCGCCCATTATGCCGGTCCGCTCGTCGATGACGCGCACCACCTGTCCGGCCCCTCCGCCCTGCGCGTTCATCATCGGAGAATCCACGCTGAACACGCCAAAAGTAAGCGGATGCGCCTCGCGGCAATAACCGAGAGTGGAATAGAATGACTGCCATTCGCTCCATTCGGCGCCCACCAGAAAGCCGCCGTTGGCCTCCATCTTGCGCACCGCGTTTATGTGAAGGACCGGGGAGAAGTCGGGGTCTGCCAAAAGCTGCTGATCGCTCACCCGACCGCATTTGGTGACAACACCAGTGCGGACCACAGAGCGGGGGGAAGACGCCTCATCCGCCAGATTGAGCATGTCGAGGCGGTTTTTCCCGAATGCCGGCTCGAGAACGCCGTCGACAAATGCCTTGTCGGCCGGGCCCTTGAGATTGAAAGCAAGGTTCCATTGGCCGTCCTTGCCGTGCTCGCCGTTGAAGATGGCAAAGCCGTCCTCGGGGCGGCGGGCAACCACAAATCCGCCGTAGGGCGGGGCGAACGAACGGGACTGGAATGGGCCGTTCTGGCCCATCACCTTCTGGTAGCTCTCGGCATCAATGACAATATATGGCTGGCCGGACGAGGTGATGCCCGCCTCCATCCATTTTGGCTTGAGAGGATAGCGCGTCTGGCCCGTCTCGCCAAGACCGATTGACGTATACTGCAGCTCGCCCTTGAGGCAGTCGGCAAAAGGCGAGAGAAGGTCGGAGAATTGCTGGGTGAGGGCATAGCGCTTGTACTGCAGAAATTGGGTGAGAGTGCCGGTGTCGTTGGGGGAGGTGAATTTGGAAGACGGGAGATAGCCGGGCAGGCCTTGCAAAACCGAGTTTGGGAGGATGTAATCCACGATTGATTCGGCCACGAACTGGATGCTGCCAGTCAGGCTCATCGGACCGGCCGTGCCCGGCGTCTGGACAACGGTGCCTGACTCGTAATATTCCTTAAGTTTTGTCTTGATGAATTCCTTGTCCTCTTTTGCCAGGTTGGACGCCTCGATTCCGCCCAGCGCCTGGCCCCATGAGGATTTGCTGGTGGAAACCAAATCGTCGCTTCTGGGCGTGGCGGCGTCTGATTCCACCACCTTGTAGGTCTTGAAATTGAAATAGAGCTGATATGCCAGCAGCTGAAGCTGGTAGTCGGTGAGGTTCACGGCGGCGGATTTTATTGACTTGGGGCCCTCCAGTCCCAGCTCCAATTTGACCGCCCCGCCCAACTGTTCCAGGGCGAGGTTGAGCCCGTCCTGCACCGCCTTGCCCACACTGACCGACATGGCCTGGTCGGCCGGGGCGAGCTGGCGCTGGAAAGGCACCCAGTCGCGCCCGTCCCGATATGAATAGGTCAGGATGCACTGGCCGGGGCCGACTTCGGCCTCTCCGACCTTGTTCCAGTTCTGGAGCAGCTCCACGGTCTGGCCGGAAGCTGCAGGCGCGTATTCCTGCTGGATTTCGCGCGGCACGCCGTTGCGGTCGGCGATGGTGAAATAATCATGGCAAACGCTCGGGATCCGGTATTTCTTGATGAAACTAGGCCAATCCACGGCCGGCGTGCCGGTGACATTGACGCTGGGAATTGTGGAGAGCGGGAGCAAGAAGGAAGCCGGACTTTCTGTTTGCGGGCTTGGAGCGGGCGGCGTGACTGTAACCTGTTTTTTGCCTGGCTGGACCTGCACCGTGCAGTCCCGCAGGGCCGGCACCGCCTTGATGGAATCCTCAACTATGGACTTGGCCGCGTCCCCGGATATGCCGGCCGGGATGATAAGGCGCACCTCGCCCTTGATGGCCCCGGCCCCTGAAGCGTATGGGCGGAGAGTATCCGCTACCTGTTTTTTGAACTGCGCTTCGGCCGACTGCGTGATGGTTGAGGAGGGCTCTTTGTCCTGTAGCAGCAGAAAGAGCATGGGAGAGGAACGAAGATGGGCTTTTTAACCCTGATTTGCCGAATTGATCATGGTGTTCTGTTCATGGTATCCTTTCAGCCCATAGGCCCGGCCCAGTGGGAGATTCCCCGCTCTGGCGACATGCGCGTGCCTGCCAGAATTTTCGCAAATGAGGAATTGATGAAAACCATGCAAAGCGACCGCACGGTGTGGCAGATACAGAACGTGGCGCAGCTTCCCGGCATCGTGACTGCGGCCAACGTAATGCCGGACGGGCACGAGGGCTACGGATTTCCGATTGGAGGAGTGGCCGCGTTCGACCCCGACATGGGCGGAGTGGTGAGCCCGGGGGGGGTCGGTTACGACGTGAATTGCATTTTACCTGGAAGCCGGGTGATGACGGATTTAGGCTATTTCATTCCGATCGAGAAGATTGGGGAAAATCAGGCTGTTGAGGGGAGATATCCGCGACAGGAAGGTCACCCGGCAGTGCTTCGAGACGGGGCGCTTCGACTGCGTGGTGCACCTGGCGGCGCGGGCCGGGGTGAGGCCCAGTTTGGAA
>CAYIMK010000031.1:0-7238 GCA_964364595.1 Microcaldota archaeon
GCAGATGTAGATAATGCTTACGTCGAAGCGGTCAGCGAGTTATGCAACAAGGCAGTAATGCTCGTAAAACTCGTCTTGGTTTAGCTGGAAATACAGGAACGCCTTACGCCATGCAGGGCTGCCCTTCTGCTTTCCGGTGTGGTTGGACTTGAACGGGATATACCCCTTAGCCCCTATCTCCTCCAACTTGTCGTAATTCTCCCTCGAAGGATACGCTTTGTCTGCCGAAACTTCGCGCATATCAAAACCTCCGGCATGGGTGGTTTGCACGAGGGGGCTAAACTGCGGGCAGTCGGCCCCATGCTCGTCCGTTATCTCGATGGCGCTAACGATATTGGTCTTTACGCCTGTGCAGATATGGGCCTTTAGCCATTTGTGCTGTCGGCCAAGCTGATACTTCTCTTCCGCGTATTGGTTGAAGCTGTCCGTCCTAAAGCCGGTGCTGTCTATCGCAAAATCGGTTTCAACGGCCTTTAGAGGCAGGGCTGAGAGGGTAATCAATTCATGCAGGATAGGGGTTAAATCGGCCCGATTGAGGGCCAAATTGACCATGTTATAGGAGGGCGCTTTGCCTATCTGCTCCTTACCCTCAGCGTTCTTGTAGAGCGAATAGGCGCGGCGGCTGGAAAGCTGGGAATAGACCTTTTGGATGGCGCAGAAGGCGGCCACTTTCAAGGGGACGCGGGGGCGGCCCATCCCTTGCTCCGGCTCGTCTATGCTCTCCACGAGGTCGGAAAGCAACTCATCGAACATCTTTACCTCGCTTGTCTGGGCCTTTCTATATGCGCCCCACGCTTGGGGGTAGGTAAGTCGCTTCTCCTTTACGATTGTGCCTTGTGGGGTGTCCCACTCGGTTTTAAGATAATACCGAAGGGCAAAGGCGTGTTTGCAGGTGGCCTTTCTCTTTTGGCTGTCAGGACAGGTGCAGGTAAAGTCCTCGTCGCTGACCTGATAAAATCCACCCTTCTCTGTCTGGGAGGGGACGCGGTAGCCCTCTTTCATCTTCTGTATCTTGCCCATGCGGGCGATTTCCATTCCCTTTACTTGGCGCATTTCCATACACTCACCTCTGTCTATACTATATACCTATAAGTATATATACTGATAGGTATATTCAACACGACGATAACCTTATATACTTTTAGTGGTTGATTACAAGGGTTGAGAAAAGGGATATATCCCTTTGAGGGATGGAAATAGGTTTAAAAGAGGTTTGGCGGTATGGGGCGCATGGTGGAATGTCCGAAATGCGGGTTTCATTTTCTCGACGAGCTAACCTGCCTGCGTTGCGGCCATAAGTGGAAGCCGAGGAACAATCAGCCGCCTAAAGTGTGCCCCAACCCCGACTGCAAAAGCCCGTATTGGGACAGGCCCAGAAAGAACAAGGGCGCAAAGAAGGCGAGCAAATGAGCTACAAATCAGTTTGGGACTTCGGGCGTAGCGAAAAGGTTAGGGGCATCCATGCGATAGGCGACTACCCGACAAAGATACTCCCAAACGCGGCCCACGAGATTGTCCTTAGATTTTCAAAAGAAGGCGACACCCTCCTTGACCCCTTCTGTGGTTCGGGCACGTTTGCGATTGAGGCAAAGGCACTCAATCGGAACAGCATCAATTACGATATTAACGATAAAGCGGTTGCTCTCATAAAGGAGAGGTTGAAACTGCTTGGGGCACAAATGACCTTGAACGAACAGCTTATGCAGTGTGCGGCCTGTGAAAAAGAATTGAAACACCCAATAGTGTTGGTAAAGACTGAGCATACAGCCGAAGAAGGCGATGCACGAAAGCTCCCCCTCAAAGACGAGAGCGTGGATTGCATCATAACGGATATTCCCTATGCCAGCATGATAAAATATTCAAAGCACAAAGACGACCTAAGCAATATCGAGGATTACGGTCAATTCCTCATAGAGATAAAAAAGTCATTTGACGAGATGTTCCGAGTTCTCAAGCACGATAAATATTGTGTGGTGTTTGTTGCGGATTATCGCATCGGGGCATCAAGAAAAATATATCCTGTCCATGCCGACGTTATTACACAGATGAGAGAGAAGGGCTTTACCCTATTTGACCTCTACATTTGGCGGTATTATCGGAGCGGCGGGTTTAGGCCATTCGGCGCAAAGCCATTCCAAGCAATGAATGTTCATAGCTATATCCTTGTCTTTTTCAAGAACGGCGGGCCGGAATTGAACAAGAAGAACAGAGAAATTCACTATCGGGAGCGGCTTACTGAAAAAATCGAAAAGAACGGCCATTCAAAGAAACCAAAGAGAATTCACCGACGCCAAACACATCTTTAAAAACAGCATCCACGTTAGACCTCTCGATGGGTGCGCACGTCTTTGTAGTGAATAAATTTACCTATCCAGTCCATCGGGACAGGGGCTTTTGCGGGGTTGTAGAACCGCCAAGTCCATCCGCCAAATTCGGCCTTCTTGCCGACCTCAAAACAATACGCGAGGGGGACAGGATTTTCTTGTATTTGAGCCGCACCGATGAGGCATCAAAAGACCGAGGTTTCTTGGGGATATACCAAGCGGTCAGCGAACCATTTTCTGACGACAGAAAAATAAACGGCGTTGGAGAATTTTCAGATTTAGTGGTTATTGGAAAAGAGGCAGATAGAACCCCGAATTTGCCGGATGACCAGAAACAACGAATTCTCCCTTATAGAATTCTTATCAAGGCCCAGACATACTTTGAAAATCCAGTAAATGACAATCGGGCTTACGTCGATAAATCGGATAAAGACGAATTATGGACGATGATTTTCAGAAAAGTAAGCAAACTTGGGGGAGCCAGAAGCATCTCTCATCTATTGCCGGAGGAAGAAAAGAAACTCATACGACTTGTCTATAAGGCAAACCTCTCCCCGTCCAAGCTACCCCCAAACAGCCCCTATCCGGCGGGGCGCACCGCCCCGATAAAGCTTGATTTTGAAACCAAGCCAAATGGAGAACTCACGTTTGAAAATATGCTCGTTGCTTGGCTGGTTGAGAATATCGACAAGAACGACCCGCTTATCCGCTCCATCATAGGGCCGCCGGAAGACATAGAGTTCTTTGGAAATCATGTCCAATACGGCATCGGCGGGGAAACTTTGGATATTTTGTGCTTGCACAAGAAAACACTCGAAGATGGAACCTCATTCAGATACAAGGTAAGCGTAATCGAGGCCAAAAAAGGAACCATAGACGAGGCCGCCATTTTCCAAAGCCAGCGATACTCTAACTGGATGTCCCAACTGGTCAAGGATAGTGATTTGACGATGATACAGCCGATAGTTGTCGGATTTAGGGTGTCGGCGGATGTAATCGAAACCGCCAAGAAAAGCGCATACGGGCGGCAACCGATTATTCTGACTTACAAGGTAGTGGGCGACAAAATCCAGCTTAAACGTGAATTATAGGACTTCTTGAGCAAGCCCCCGACTTTATGAGCAAAACCGACTATTTGAGCAAAGCCTGTTGGATACGGTGGTTTTTATTCCTTGGCTCGGCATAGGTTATCATGATTCTTAGTGGCAAGCAGATCCGCTCCGGGCAGCACGTCACCCAACACAAGCTCGACGAGCAGTTCCAGCCCGCGGGGGTGGATTTGAGCGTGGAGAGCGTGTGGGCGTTCGAAGAGGCGGGCGGCATCGATTTGGACAACAAGAAAAGAAAGCTGCCGAAAACCAAGGCGCTGGCATTCGCGCCGGACGGCTCCCTTCATCTCCCTCCTGGCGCCTACAAAATCATTTTCAACGAGACGGTTTCCATTCCGGCCGACTGCGCGGCCATGGCCCGCAGCCGCTCCAGTCTCCTCCGCATGGGCGCGGCGGTGCAGACCGCCCTGTGGGACCCGGGGTATAAGGGCCGCTCCGAGGCGCTTTTGGTTGTGTCCAATTCGCACGGCCTCACCCTGCAGCGGGATGCGAGAGTCGCCCAGCTCGTCTTCATCCGCATCGAGCGGGCGGATGGCGAGGTCTACGGGGGCCGCTATCAGGGGGAGAACATGGCCCCGAAGCCGGAATAGACGCTTCATGGGAATAGGCCTGAAACCTGCTCGAAACAGACACTTTGTTATAATAGTTGGAAAAACGTAATATATTTAAAGGCCGCCGAAGATATATAAGCAGGAGATTTCATGGCTCGAGGAGGCACCATATTCATAGCGCTTCTGCTCACCCTAGCCGCCGGCTTGTCCGCCCTCACGTCTGGGTTGGATTCGCAGGTCCTCTCCAACGAGGTCCGTTCCGCCAACCCCGCATGGAACTCGAATTTCGAGCTGCATCTGGTCCCGTTCTGCGCGAATGAGAGCTTGCAGGTGCGGACGACCTACCACGGCCAGCCGGCGGCGGGCAAGATTGTGGCGCTCTATTCATACGACGGCGGGCGGCATCTCTTAAGCCAGGTGAAGACCACGCCGGACGGATGGGCGATATTCGCGCGCCGGCCGCCCGGGCGCTATGACATGGTGGCCACCAATAATGCCGGCAACCTCGTCATCGTCACCGAAGGGCTTGTGCAGGCAGTCGATTACACCAACGACAGCTTTGGCCAGATATTCTTCACCATCCCGCCCTGCATCTCCGAGCCCAGCGGCGCGGGATGGAACGAAAGCATCGCCCGGCCGGCCGCAAACGACGAGCCCGTGCTGGTGCAGGATTATCCGGCCGGAATCAGCCGCGAGTTCTACGCCGTCCAGCTGCCAGATGGCCGGGAAGCCACGCGCGTGCGCGTGCGCATCCAGAGGCCGGCCCATGACGCGAACCTTAATTTAAGCGAATCCCTGCCGGTGGCAGCTGTGCCCTCGCAGGCGCTGGTGGGCTTTGAATGGGCGTACCCCGACCTCATCAATGCGTCTGCGCCCCTCTCACTGCAATGGAACCTTCCTTCCTCGAGCCGGGGCGGGGAGGACGAGCTCGTTTATGTGGTGCTGCGCCCCCTCACGGCCGCCCAGGCAGCGGAATGGACTGCGCCAGTGGTGACGAGAGAGGGGGCCACAAAAAATGAAACGGGCGGCATCACGGGCGCGGACGGGGCGGCCTCCAACACGAGCGGCGCAAATGCCGACAATTCAAGCGCATCGGCTTCGGCCTCAGGCGCTTCCGCCTCGGCGCTCCGCCTTGATTTCAGCGGCGTGTTCGGCCTTGGGCTGCTGGTCCCGCTCATTCTCATCGGCGTTGCCACGTTCCTCTTCAGGCGCATGAAGGCGGCGCAAGAGAAGAAAGAAGCATAAGGAGATTGCGGATGGCGCGGCCACGAGGCCGCGCGGCAGGCCGGCTCGAGGCCGGCCCGGGCAGTCGCTTTTGTTTTGCATTCTACCGGCAATTGACGCTCAGCTGCAGCGAGCCGGGCTGTAGCTTGCCCTTGAGCGGGTCGTCATCATAGATGATGCTGACGCTGTAGGAGAAAGCCCGCGCAGAGCGGGCCGTGCAGTCTGGCATGTTGGCGTTGCCGGTGATGATGATGGTCCGGCTCTCGCCGGGGTTGAACTCCGCGCGAGTGTAATTGGAAAACCACACGCCGGGGGACAATGTGAGATTGACGCTCACCAGCGTGAGCGGGCGGGGGGCATGATTGACCAGAACCAGCGTGATGCTGGCCTGGCCCGCCTGCTGAGTGTCACGGATGCCGAACGGCTGGGCCGAATTCCAATAGGAGGACTGCTCGTTGCCGCGCATCTCGCCGCCCTGCCCGGGGTAGAGGCCCAAAAGCGAGACCACGACTACCGCGATGACCAGCACCATGGCCAGAATCACGAGGTATTCTACGGCGCCCTGCGCGCGGAGGTTGGACATGTTCATCGCTCCTTTCTGGGTTCATCGTTCCATCCTAGTCCGAACAGGACACGTATAAGGGTTTGGCCCCGCTCTGAGTGAGGCCGGACACCTGGTCGGTGCTGTACGTTATGTTGACCCCGTAGCTGATGCCCTGGTGCCCGCTGCATGACTCGGTTGTCACGCTGAGCGTGGCTGCGCCGCCGGGGGGCAGGCTGATGGGCAGGCCGGAGAGAGGATAGGAGCCGGCCGCCGTGAGAGTCATATTGGTGAGACTGACGGCCACCGGGGCGCGGTTCTCCACCCGCAGGGAGAGCGCGCTGGCCGTCTGCTTGAAATCGATGATGGCAAGAGGAGATGCGGAAGAGGACCAGTAGCGGGCCGAATCGCCGGCCTGGGCGTTGTACGAGAAAGACGGGAAGCCCCCCACGAGCCCCAGAATGACCAGGGCCAGCACCAGCACGACGGCGATGATGATAAGATACTCAGTTGATGCTTGGGCGGAACGGCCATGCGCCAATCGCATAGTGGACATGGAGAAAACCCAAAAAGGATTTACCCGACGTTGCAGGAGCCAATCAACGGCTTGGAGCCCGTGAAGCTGTTGGGGAGGTAAGTGGTGTTGTAGACAATTACGACGTTGTATTGGAAGAAGTCGTAATCAACGGCCGAGCAGTTCCTGAAGCCGGATAGGGTGACAGTTTTCTCGGCCCCGGCATTGAACGTGATGCCCAGAGGGTAGTTGGCCGTGACATTGCCGATCGTGATGTTGTTGATTATCAGCAGCTCGGTGGCACTGTTCTTCAGTGTGAGGCTCATGTTGGCGCCGTACTGGTTGTATACGAGGATGGAGAAGGGACTTGTTGAACTCCAGTACTGCTTGGTCTCGCTCATCCGGGCATCGCCGCCGATAGAGGGGAAGGCGCCCAGAAGGGCGATGGCCACGAGCACGACGATGAGAACGACCGCTAGGATAATCAAGTATTCGGACGCACCTTGGCCAGATAGATATTTGCGCACAGCACCCACCCCCTATTTTTTGGATGAAAAATTGAAAAAGAAAAAAGACGCTCGCCTACGAGCTTGGATGAAAAATTGAAAAAGAAAAAAGACGCTCGCCTACGAGCACTTGCCGATGATGGGCTTGCTGCCGGTTTCCTTCTGGTTTGCAACCGGGTTGTCGCCAGTTCCATCATAGCTGAAGTTGATGCCGTATTCGTACACGGTGCCTGAGGCGCAGGTGCCCGTCAATGTCCAGTTCATGGCGATGGTCGCTGACTGGCCGCCCGCGATATAGGTGGTCGTGTTGTAGTTTCCGGCATAGCCGCCGCCCGCGACAGCGATGTTCGTGAGCTTGAGCTGGTTGGAATCAACGTTGGTGACGACCATCGTCAGGTTGCCGTTGGCCGGCTGGGTGTGCTGCTGGACCTGGAAGGGCCGCATGCCGCGCCAAGCCGCGTCTGACTCG
>CAYIMK010000032.1:0-7217 GCA_964364595.1 Microcaldota archaeon
CAATATCAGCGCGCCCATAACATGCGTGCGCCGCACGCCCCACGCTGCCGGCAGCATCCCTATTGCCGTGGCCGTGGCCAGCGTCAACACGCCAAGCCAGCCGTCGTTGATGAAAATAGCAAATACCAGATACGCTGCCAGCATTCTCCCCATCGTTGTCCAGTCGATTTTCTGCCAGTGCTTCATCACCCTCTTCCCCAGCCAAAGCAGGGCCAGCGCGCCAACTCCGACCGAGAGGGCGAACACGCCCATCAGCACCGGCAAATCTTCGGGCCGAATGGGGCTGTTTTGCGCCATCATGGCAATCACGCCCACGCGCGCCACGCCTACCGTGGCAGAGCTGGTGAGGGCGAACGCCGTATGGCTGGCCTCGATGGCCGCCACCAGTGCAAGGAAAAGGGCTGGCTGGTCCAGAGGCAGAAAAAGCGCCGCAAACACCGCAATTTGCGCAGGCGTGGAGAGGCCTGGCAGCAAATCCGCCAGCCCGCCCAGCACCGTGCCCAATAGTATATACGGAAGCAGGGGGCGGATTTGCAAATGCTCCTCTTTCTGCTTCACCCCCCCATCATCCTTTCCAATCCCCTCGCCATGCAAAAGAGCCGGCATAGTGAAGAAGCCGACGAAAAGGGCGAAGAGGGGGTCAAAAAGCGGCAGGTTCCACGTGACGGCCCCCAAAGCCCCGGCCAGTAGAAATACTGCTGCCGCCAGAGTGATTTTCTTCGCCGTCCTCTCGTCCAGCAGCAGTGCTGCAACTGCCGCCAGCAGCAGCCAGCCGGTCATCGGTTTCACAAAAGCAAACGCAGCCGGCATAAACGGCATGATGAGCGGGGAGAGCGCAAGCGCCGCTACAGTGGCCACCACAACCGAAAAAGCGCAAACAGCGACCGCTTCCAGCCCCCGCCCCTCCTTGCGCATGCGCTGGCCGGGCAGCAAGCTTATTTGCGTGTCGCCCTCCGGCACGCCGATAAGAATCGAGGGCAAGAATTGCAGGGCCATGCGCACTCCCAGCATGGCAACAAGAGCCAGCGGCCACGCGCTGTCCGAGCCGAAGCGGGGGTTGAGGATGGCGCCGATGCTGTTGGGATGGAATCCGGGCAGCAGGCTGGTGACGATGCCGGCCAAAAGGGCGGGGAGAAGAAAGAGTGGCCCGATTTCCATCAGTCATCCCCGTCTTCCAATTCCATCTTCTATCTCCCGCCATCTATCCTATCCGCCTATCTCTATCTTGTGCGCCCGCACGAATTTTCCGCCGCCCTTCACCGAGGCCGCCTCGCCCCACACGTGCGTGAAGTTCCCTTTGATTGCCTTGGGTTCCAGCCCGGCCAACCCGGCCGTCGACTCAGGCACGAAGGTGGCGGCGCACCCTCCTACGCCATCACACACGCGCAGCGAATATCCGCCGCTTTTTTTCAGCACGCTTTGCACAATTCCCGAATATTGCACCCATTGCCCGTCGCGCGCGATGGCCACCGAAGACGCCTGCACGCTCAGGTAAGACGGGCCTGACGGCCAGAAATAAAGCAGCGCGAGGCCTGCGAGGGCAAGAAGCAATGCAAGCAATCCGATTTGACGGGAAGAAAGATGATGAAACTGGTCCCAGTTCTTCATGCTCCTGTCTTCTATTTTTTGTTGATAAAGCGTCTGATTTTGTCCGGTGGGTTTTGGGTTTAAAATCCAACCCTTCCAAACCCGTCTATGGCCTATCTTATCACCGGCGCGCGGGTTCTGTCTGTTCAGGCCCCCTGCTCGTTCAGCGAAAAAGACGTGCTGGTTTCGGATGAAGGCAAAATAGAGAAGGTGTCGTCATCCATCAAGACGGCGGGAGCAGACGCCGAAGTCATCCGCGCAAACGGAAAAATCCTCATGCCGGGCCTCATCAACACCCACACACACGCCGCCATGTCGCTTTTGCGCGGGATGGGCGACGACCTGCAATTGCACAAATGGCTCTCCACGCAAATCTGGCCGCGCGAGAAGAAGATGACGCCTGCCCACGTCAAGGCAGGCACGCTTCTGGCCTGCGCCGAATTCATCCGCTCCGGCACCACGTGTTTCAACGACATGTATTTCCACATGGACGCCACGGCAGAGGCGGCCATGCAGAGCGGCATGCGCGCGGTCTTGGGCTACGGCATGATTGACCTGGGCGATTTCGATGGCAAAGGCAGGAAGGAGCTGGCAACGGCCGAAAAATTCGTTCGAGGGCTCCAGTCGCATCCCAATCCGCTTCTCACTCCGTCAATCGGCCCGCATGCGCCCCACACCTGTTCGAGCAAATTATTGCAGGCGTCGGCCAAGCTCGCCAGCAAACTCAAAATCCCGCTTCACATCCATGCCGCGGAAACAAGGAGCGAGCTGGCGCAGGTGCTGGCCAAAACAAAAAAAGAAGCAGGCCGCGCCCGGCGCCCAATCGAATATCTCGATGATTGCGGCTGCCTCGGCCCGCGCACCGTGCTGGCGCACGGCGTCTATGCCTCCAAATCCGAAGTTTTGCTCGTGGCCAAACGGGGCGCCAGCGTTGCGCATTGTCCTGTTTCCAATCTCAAGCTGGCGTCGGGCGGCGCAGCTCCAATCCCAGAATTTCTGGCGGCCGGCGCGAACCTCTCCTTGGGCACGGACGGCGCGGCAAGCAGCAATTCCCTCGACCTTTTCGAGTCCATGAAAACCGGCGCGATTGAGCAGAAGAATTTCCGCTTCGACGCTGCCGCGGTAAAGGCGGATGACTATCTGAAGATGGCAACTGAAGGCGGGGCCGAAGCGCTTGGCATCAAGGCAGGAAAAATAGCGCCCGGTTATCTGGCGGATTTGGTTTTGCTTGATGCCCGTGCTCCAAATCTGGTTCCTTTCACAAACACTGCCGGCTGGCTGGTCTATTCGGCCAAGCCCCAGAACGTCACCGGCGTGATGGTGAACGGCAAATGGCTCATGCGGGAGCGGGAGCTGCTCACGCTGGACGAGGAAAAAATACTCGCGGCCGCGCAGAAGTCGGCAGGTGGGCTGGAATAAAATAAGAAAAGTAAAAAGAAGAAAAATAAAAAATTAAAAGAAAAAATACTCTTTCGGCCCTGCTCGCTCATTTCTGATAAATCTGCAGACGGGCCCGGTCGCTCACCGCGTCGACCGTTTGGAGCACCACGTAGTAGCGGCGCTCGGCGTCTAAGGTCAGCTGGACCATCTGGCCGCCCAGCAGTTTTGCTGTTCCGATTTCAGCCCCGCTCGCGTCCTTGATGCGGACGCTCACTCCTGCGGGCCGCGTGCTGCGGTCGATGGCCGTCAGTTCAACGCTGATGGCACCGCTCGCTGATATGGTCTCGCCGATGATGAGGCTCGAGTTGGCCAGCATGGCCGGCTTGGGGTATTGCAGCGTCAGCGTGTACGAGTTCTCCACGCTGCCGATTTGGCCCGTCACACCGCTCGTGCTCAGGTCGCGCGTGCGGTACACCTGCGTCTGCACGGCATTGGGCAGGCCCTCGCCGATGTTGAAGATGGCCACGAACAGGTATTCCTCACCATTGGGCGCGCTGAAGCGGATGGATTCGTTCTGGCCCAGCGTGAAGCTGGTCAGCACCTTGTTGGATGAGTCCAGCACCTGGTAGTCGGCCAGCGGCTTGCCGGCGAACCTGATGTCCTGCAGCCTGATGTTCAGCGTGTCGAAGCCCAAGCTGTCGCCCTTGCGCAGCAGCGAGACCTTCATGGCTTTCTTGGCGTCCCACACCAGCGTGGTGACTGTCGGGGATGACGGGGGCGAGACCGGCGGCGTGACCGTGTTATTCACTGCCGGCGGGGCCGTTGGCGTCTTGTTGGCCGCCGGCGTCCCGCTTGGCTGGGTCGCATTCGGGAAAGCATTTGTGTTTTGCACATCTCCCGTGCCATTGCTGGCCGCGGGCTGGCCGCCGCCGAGGCAGCCGGCCACAAAGATGGCGCCAATCAATAGCGCGAATATCCAAACCACTCGCATATCTCCACCCCACAATCATTTTGCTCGTTTTGTTTTTTATCAATCGTTCAACCGGTTTCTTTTTTCCTCAATCATTCAATCTGTTTCTTTTCCTTAATCATCATCTTGGCGTGCTTGATGAAATCATCGAGCGCCATTTGGGTTATCTTGCCTTTGCGGTCGCGCACCGCCAGGCGGCCCGTGTCTATCTCGTTCTTGCCCACCGCCAGCATATACGGCACCTTCTTCATCTGCGCGTCGCGGATTTTCGAACCAATTGTGTCATCGCGCTCGTCAAGTTCGGAGCGGAATCCCTCTTTCATAAACTTCTCGTGCAGCGCTTTTGCAAACGCCTTGTGCTCTTTGCCGATTGGCAGAACCGAAATCTGGACCGGCGCGAGCCACACCGGGAACGCCCCTGCATAATGTTCAATCAATATTCCCATGAAGCGCTCCATCGAGCCGTAGATGACGCGGTGAATCGCAATCGGCGTGTGCAATTTGTCGTCCGCGCCGGTATAAGCGAGGTTGAAGCGCGCAGGCATCTGGAAGTCCAGCTGCACGGTGGCGCACTGCCACGAGCGGCCGATTGCGTCCTTTATCTTGAAGTCGATTTTCGGGCCGTAGAACGCGCCGTCGCCGGCATTGATTGTGTAGGGCAGGCCGATGGCTTTGAGGGCCGCATGCAGCGAGCCCTCCGCCCGCTCCCACGCCGCCTTCTCGCCCATGCGCTTCTCGGGCATGGTGGACAATTCGGCCGTGTAGGTGAAGCCGAACGTTTTGTAGAACTTGTCCACGAGGCGGATGACGCCCATCACTTCGGATTCAATCTGCTCCTCGGTGACATACAAATGCGAATCATCCTGCGTGAAGGCGCGCACCCGCACCATGCCGGACAGAACGCCGGACAATTCGTGGCGGTGCACCAGCCCCATCTCGCACAGGCGCAGGGGCAGCTCGCGATACGAGCGGGCCGTGCTGCCGAACACCAGCATGGCGCCGGGGCAGTTCATGGGCTTGACGGCGAATTCCTGCTCGTCTATTTGCGTGAAGTACATGTTTTCCTTATAGTGGTCCCAGTGGCCTGACTGGTGCCACAGCTGCTCGTTCATGATAATCGGCGTCTTGATTTCCTGATAACCTGCCGTTCGGTGCTCCTCGCGCCAGAATTTCTCCAGCTCGTTGCGGATAATCATTCCGTTTGGAAGAAGGAACGGCATGCCGGGGGCCATGTCTGACATGTACAAGAGCCCGAGTTGCGTGCCGATTTTGCGGTGGTCCCGTTTTTCCGCCTCTTCAAGGCGTGTGAGATGTTCTTCGAGCGCTTTCGGCTCTGCGAACGATATTCCATAGATTCTCTGCAATTGGTCGTTCTTGGCGTCCGCGCGCCAGTAGGCACCGGCCACTTTCATGAGCTTGAATGCCTTGATGCGGCCTGTGGAGGGCACATGGGGGCCGGCGCACAAATCGAAAAAGGCCGCTTGCGGCATAGTTGGCGAAGCCGGCGTTTTCGCCGTTTTCGGATTGAAGTAGATGGACACCTTGTCGCCTTCTATCCCTTCAATCAATTCGCGTTTGAATGGGTTGTCGGGGTAGAGGGCGAGCGCCTCTTTCTTTCCCATCTCGCGGCGCACGAACGGCTGGTCCTCCTCAACAATATTCTTCATCTCGGCCTCGATTTTGCCCAAATCATCTGGCGAGAGGGGCGGAATGCCGCCGATGTCGTAGTAGAATCCCTCTTCAACAACCGGGCCGATTGCCAGCTGCGCCTGCGGGAACAGCCGTTTCACGGCCTGCGCCATAACGTGGGCGGACGAATGGCGGAACACTTCGAGGCCGACACCTGAATCGGGTTTGAACAGCACGAACTTGGCGTTCCGCTCGACTTTGTGCGAGAGGTCCACCATCTGCTCGTCCAGTTTGGCCGCCACCACCACCTGCGCCAGCTTGGGGCCGATGAGTTTGGCCGCATCCAGAACAGTTGCGCCTGCCGGAACCTCGAGCGGCTTGCCGTCCGGCAGGGTGAGAATAATGGAAGACATGAGCGGGATTACGTCGGACAGGTTAAAAAGGCTACTTAATTTCCACTGCCCTCTCACCTGAATATCCACGGCAGGAAGTTGATGACGAACGCTGCCATCGTCACATATGTGATGGCCTTCGCGGCCAGCTTGTTCCCCACGCCCGCCACCATCAGCCGGTGCCCGTCGAAAAGGGGCACGGGCAGCAGATTGACAATTCCAACCAGCATGTTGAGGGCGAGAATCAGCCCCAAACACCGGCCCACGAAATAAATCGCGCCTGCGCTCACTCCGTACAGGCTGCCCTGCCAGCTGCCCTTCACAAAGCCCTGCGCCGCTCCCCAGTCGAAATAGGGGCCCACGAACACGACGCTCAGGATGACCACCACCAAAAACGCGAGGGTGGCGGTGAGCATGTTGGCGGCCGAGCCGGCCACCAGCACATGGTTGGAATGTTCGATAGGCACCTTGTCCAGCTCCTTCTCGTCCGGCTCCACGAACGCGCCGAACGGCAGGATGCCGTAGAAGACAACGCCCGCATTGTCCAGCTTGATGCGGTGCACGCGCGCCAGAAATCCGTGCGCCATCTCGTGCACCACCATCAGCACGGCCAATGCAAGAATGCCCTCTATCAGCGGCAGGCCGGGCGTTATGCCTGGAATGAGCGGAGCGCCGCCCGGCGGCGGCAGGATGGCCTGCGGTGTCGCGTACCCTGCCAAGCCCAGCAATATGGAGACGACCTTGTTCGCCAGCGGCGGCACCAGCACTGCCGCATAGCCAACAATCGAGAGCCAGGCCACGGCCGCAACGCCGCCAACAAGCATCAAAACCGATGCGATGACTGTCAGCCATGGCACCGAGAATGCGGTGCCCGCTATGGCGAATTCCAGCTCGCCTTGCAGGGGCACTGCCGCACTCATCTGCCGGCTCGCCGCATTCAGCTCGCTGATGCCAATCGCGCTGCGCAGGGCAAGATAGGCCGTTGGCGTGACGAAGAGGAAGAATATCAGAAGCAGCGGCAGGCCGGCAGCCCAGATGAGGGCCAAACGCTTCGGCTCGCGCTCTTTTTTGCCGAGCAGGAAATAGCTGGACAGGCCGTAGCCCATCACCGCGCCGGCGTCGGCCAGCGTTTTCCAAAGAGACGCATGGCGCTGCGCCTGCCGGTCAATCCAGCCGAGCGTGCTGCGGTCCCGGAACATGATGAGCCCCAAAAAGCCGTCCCAGCCCATCCAGCCCCGGATGACCTCGCCAGTAATGAG
>CAYIMK010000033.1:0-7186 GCA_964364595.1 Microcaldota archaeon
AAAATATGGCAGACATTGTTTGAGGTGCCTAAAGCGCGCATCCTCACGTTCCAATTTGCCCAGCGCTTTCAAATAACGCTCGCGCAAAGAGTTATCCATCTTCTCAAGTTTTTTGCTGGCAGATGGATAGAGCAGGACCTCAAAAGCCATCTACTTTCCCCCTTTGTTGTATTTTTTACGCATCTCATCAAGCGGAGTCAGCGTCGCATTTTTGTATCTCTCTTTCTCGCGCATAATCTTGCCCAATACCATCTCGTCCTCCAGCGCGCGGGGGTTGTCCAGCAGCTTGTATTCCTTTCCAAGCTCCAAAATGCCGGCGCGCAGGGCCTCGGTTCTGGTTTGGAAATAACCCATTGTCACCAACTTTTCCAATACATACTCAGATATCCCGCTGAATTTTGCTACGGTTTCCATCAAAACACCGATAATATATAGACAGAATACCTATAAAATACCTACTTTTTCCACGTCAACTAAAATTCTTGGCGAAATTTAGCGTATGACGATGGAACGGAGGTTCGCTTTTAAACGCCCGAAAGGGCTGCTTTCCGTTGGTTCAGGCCACAGCTCCCGCCCGCCCCGCCCGCAATAAAATAAGCTATTGGAATTTATTCAGCCCGAAATTTTCCGCTCACAAGGCCGTGGTTGGCGCGCAAAAATTCCTCGGCCGCCTGCTGCATGTGCCGCGCGTTCTCGAAGGTGACAAGTTTCATGGCGGCAGAATAGGGCACCCAGCGCGCCCCCTTGTGCTCGTGGGATATGCGCACATCCTGCTCGTCGGTGCGCGCCAGCATGAAGGTGACGCGCTTGGAGCGCGTGGCGCGGCCGCCCTTGCCGCCGAATTCGTACACATACTCGTAGCGGAAGCCGGGAAGAACCTGCACGCGGCGGATGGTGGTCTCCTCCTCCAATTCTCGCCGCGCGGTCTGCTCCTCGGACTCGGCCGCCTCCACATGCCCCTTGGCGAAATCCCAGTGCCCTGCCTTGTAGTGCATGAGCAAATAGTAGCGCTTCTCGCCCAGCTGGCGGAAGAGGACGAATCCGCAGGAATGCTCCTGCTCGGCTTTGTGTTCAGGCATGCAGGAGGGACGCATTCGCTCTATATAAATGGCGGCGTCAATCGTGCCGGCAGGTCGTTTTGTGTAATCCGGTTTTTGGGTTGAAATCCTTTTTTGCACGACGAGAATTTGTGTATTCCTAAAAAGGATTTCAAGGGAAGACGCAGTTGCCAGCAAGGGGTTTGCTGCCCGACTGGCTCTGGCTGGGCAGGTCGAACGAGTCGTAAGTGAATGTCACGTTGTATGCGAATGCATCGTACATGCCTTTGGTGCAGTTCGTCAGGTTGCCGATGCTCATGTTCTTCTCGCCGCCCGGTTTCCAGCTCCAGCCGGCCCCCAGATTGGCGGTGGCCGGGCCGACTTTCACGCTGCGCATGACCAGCTGGTTGGGTCCGCGGTTGATGACGCTCATGTAGATGGTGTTATTGATTTGCACCCATTGCGTGATTCCGAACGGGCTCGCCAGAGCCCAGTAGCTCTTGACCTCGTTATCCATGGCGGCGGCGCCGGTGCCGCTGAACCCCCCCAACAGCACAATCGCAATCAGGGCGACGATAAGCACGACTGCAAGAAGCACCAGATACTCGCTTGCACCTTGTCCTCGCATAAATATCGACCTACCCACTATGCGTTATTTTAATAACTTATTGTCTGCAGCCCGACGCAGCTTAAACCGCGGGAGTGGGCTATAAATGGCTTGTCTTGCCCATCAAAGCATGGCGCTTTTCGGCACCTCCGGCATCAGGGATTTGTCGCCCGGCCGGGTGAGCCCCCGGATGGCTATGATTTTGGGCGAGCTTCTGGGCGCGAAAGCCAAGCCGTGGCTGAATTTCCATCCCTCCCGGTTGGGCGGCCCAATAGTGGTGGGGTTTGACGGCAGGCGCTCGGGCTTTTCGCTCAAGGCGGCCGTGGCTGCAGGCGCGGCATCGGCTGGCGCAGAAGTGGATGATTTGGGTTTGTGCGCCACGCCCACGCTGGCGCTCCATGCGCAGAAACGCAAGGGCTGGGGCGTGATGGTGACCGCTTCGCACAATCCGCCCGAATACAACGGGCTGAAGGTGTTCTGGCACGGGCAGGAGACGCCGGCCGAATGGGAATCAAAAATCGAGGAGCAGTTGATGGACCGCTTGTCCGAGCCGCACCAGCCGGCCCAGCGCGACTGGGCATCCGCGGGCGCGATAAACCAGGAGGGTGCGTCCTCTTCGGCCGCAAGCGCGGCATCTGCAGCACATCTTCGCCTTCTGCTCAAATCAGTGGACACGCGTCTCATCAAACACTGCAAGCCCCGCGTGGTGGTGGACTGCGCCAACGCATCCGCCTGTGCGCTCATGCCCGAGGCGCTCCGCGCCGCCGGCTGCCGCGTAGAGGTGCTCAACGGCCGGCCGGGCGAGCCCTATGGCCGGGTGCTGGAGCCTCAAAAAAAGACCTTGCGGCATTTGGGACGCTCGGTGCGCCGCCATCATGCGGATTTGGGCATCGCTCATGACGGCGATGCCGACCGGGCCGTGGTGGTGGACGAGAAAGGCATGATGATTGGGCTGGATGAGCAGCTGGCTCTGGTGGTGGAAGAAACCATCGGCCACACCAAGGCAAAGTCCCCTCTCATCATTTCTACCGTTGAATCTTCGCTCTCTTTGCGCGAGATGGTCTCATCGCAACAGGGACGGCTCTCCATCACGCCTGTGGGCAGCCGGCACGTGGCCGCGCACCTGCGGGCGGACGGGGCAGTTTTCGGCGGCGAGCCCTGCGGCGAATACGTGTTCGCGCGCGGGGTGGGCGTGCCCGACGGCCTCATGGCGGGGCTGTTTTTCGTCGAGCTGTTCTGCAAGCGGGGCAAGCTTTCAAAGCAGGCGGCAGCCATCGGAACTTATCCCATGCACCGGCAGAAAATCCACTGCGCGAATGACAAGAAGCAGGCCGCCATGGCGCGCATCGAAAAGGACTGGCCGTTCTTTTCGCCCTCGCGCGTGGACGGCCTGCGCTCTGATTTGGAGAATGGATGGGTGCTGGTGCGCCCGTCGGGCACCGAGCCCTACATGCGCCTCACGGCCGAGGCGCGCACATCTGCCGAGCTGAAGAAGCTGGTTGGCGTGGTGGGGCGGATTGTGGAGCGGGCCGTGAAATAAACAAACAGAGAAGAAACAAAAAACAACTGGGAAGCAAAAGCAACAAAAAATAACTCCGAGGGGCGCCCGAGCGCCCCGTATTTCTTATCTTTTATTTCTTGCCGAACTTCTTTTTCAGATTCAGCAGCATGTCATCCGCCATCTGCTCAAGCCCGTACTGGTGCTTCCAACCCCAATCTTTGCGCGCAGCCGAATCGTCGATGGACTGCGGCCACGAATCGGCGATTTTCTGCCGATGGTCGGGCTTGTAGGTGCATTTGAAGCCCGGCACTTTTTTCGACACAACATCTGCAAGCTCCTTTGCAGAAAACGAAATTGCGGCCAAGTTGTATGCAGTGCGCACCTTGATTTTGCCTGCCGGCGCCTCCATCAGCTCAATTGTGCCGCGAATGGCGTCGGGCATGTACATCATGGGCAGCACAGTGTCCGGCCCGACAAAGCATTCGTATGAACCTTTCTGCAAGGCATCATAGAAAATCGCGACAGCATAATCCGTTGTGCCGCCCCCCGGCGGTGTTTTCCACGAAACGAGGCCGGGATAGCGCACCGAGCGCACGTCCACGTTCCAGCGGTGATGATAATACTGGCACAAGAGTTCGCCCGCCACCTTGGTGACGCCATACATCGTGGTCGGCTCGAGCGCGGTTAATTGCGGCGTCTTCACCCGCGGCGTGGTGGGCCCGAACGCGGCGATGGAGGAGGGCCAGAAAACCGACAGCTTGCGCGCCTTGGCCAGCTCCAGCACGTGGCGCAGGGAATCCATGTTCAGCCGCCAGCACAAATCCGGGTCCTTCTCACCCGTGGCCGAGAGCAGGGCCGCGAGATGGAATACGCTGTCGATTTTGTGCTTGTCCAGCGCGGCCTCGATGTCCTCTTTCTTGGTGGCATCTCCAATTTCCCACGGTCCGGCGCCTTTCTGCTCCTCCCCCGGCTCGCGCAGGTCAAGGCCGGCCACGTTCGCGCCGCCGTATTTCTTGCGCAGGGCCGCGATGAGCTCGGAGCCGATTTGGCCGTTCGCGCCGATGATGAGGATTTTCTTCATGACAATGCCTCGATTAGACACATGACCGATTGAAGCTGGCATGGTATATTTTTATTGCCCTCTCTTCGTCCATCGACGGAAAAAAAATACCACTGCACGTCTGAGCCAAAAATCGTCCGTCTTCGCCTGATGCCGCCCGATTCAAATCTTGGCTGCCTCGTTCATGAAGTCGAGGAGCAGCTCCTCGAAAATCGGGCAGGCGCCGGCGCAGTCCTGCAGCCGCGACCAGCGCGCGGCAAGCGAGGGATTGCCATATGTCTTGACAAGGCGGTCCAGCTTCGCCACTGCCATGGCCGCAGCCGCATCATCGCCCGCTTCGCGGGCCGAATACCAGTATGCTGCCTCGATTGCCATCGCATTTCCGGCGAAGCGGGGTTGGCGCGCGGCCAGCTCGCCAGCCGTCTGAATATAGACGCGGTTGTCGCAGCCGGCCGACGCGCAGGCGAGCACCGGCGTCCAGGTCATGCGGTAGGCTTCGTTGTCGCTGGCCTGCACGCCGGTCCGCACCGACTGGATGCGGGTGGACACGTCGGCGAGAGTTCCGTTCTTTGCGCTCTGGCGCAGGCCGAAGAGGGCTGTCAATGAGCCGTCCGTCGCCATGGCCGGCGTGGTGGAAAGCATCCCCAATCCCATATCCTTGGCTTCGGAGAGGTCCATGCGCATGCGCCCGCCCGCCCCCGGGCCGGCCGCCTCGCCGATGAGGCCGACGCTCTCGAGGTAATATGCCAGAAGCCACAAGGTGAGCAGCGCCCACAGCATGACAAAGACGACGAGCCCCAGGCGCGACCAGCTGAATCGGAAGGGTTGGGGTTTTCCAAGCCCCCGGTTTGTCTCGTTGGGACGCATGGGGGATACGACGGAGTAGCGGTTTAAAAGTGTTGGTGGCGCATTTGAATTAAGCGAATACGGATTCCTTATTGCCCCTGTAGCTCAGCGGTAGAGCGCGTGCATGGTAAGCACGAGGTCACGAGTTCAATCCTCGTCGGGGGCTAAAAACAATCTCTTTTTCTAATCAGTCTTCCTGCTCCCGCCTGTCAATGATGTCCTCTGCGTCGGGCCCGGTGCCGATGAGGCCGACCTTGACGCCGACCTCCCGCTCAACTTCTTCAACAAACCGTTTGGCGTCCAGCGCGAGGCCGTCATAATCCCTCTGCTTGGCGCACGCGGGGAATTTCACGTCCAGTTTTGTCAGCGCGATGTAATTGGCAGAATTGATTTGCGCGGCCGCCTTGATTTCGGGCCAGATGAGGTCCGGATTCGTCCTTCTTGGCCGGCCAGTCACGGTGCCGTATTCCTGCATGCCCAGTTTCTCGGCGTCAGCCACGCTCAATTCGCCCGGCATCGGGCCTGCGCCCACGCGGGTGGTGTAGGCCTTGATGACCATGATGACGTCATCCACCGAGCGCGGGCCAATGCCCACTTCGGCGCAAATGGTCGACGCGCTCACGTCCTTGCTGGTCACGTACGGATAAGTGCCGTAGAGGTTGGAGAGCATGAAGCCCTGGCTGCCCTCCACGAGAACGTTCTTGGCCGAATTAACAAGTGCGGGCACGTCTCCCAAGTATTTCTTGAGGCGCGGCTCGCTCTCCACAGTCTGCGCGGTTCTGGATGCTCTCGCGGCCTGGGCGGGCCCCATCCCAGTTTTGGTTGTCCCTATTTTCTTCGACGTCTCGGAGGCGGCGTCCAGCTCTTTCATCTCATGCGTGATGAGCGTGGCGCGCCTGTCGATGACGCAGCGGCTGCCCAATTCGAAATTCTCAACCTCTTTAAGAAAAACGTCAGCATCCACCAGCACGCCGGCGCCGATGGCGAGCCTGGATTCCTTGTTCACAAAGCCGGACGGCACGAGGCGGATGGAATATTTCTTGCCTCCATGCTGCACGCTGTGCCCCGCGTTGGGGCCGCCGCCGCCGCGCGCGATGATTTCGGGCTTGTCATGCAGCGCGAGGTAAGAGATTATCTTGCCCTTGCCCTCGTCGCCATACTGGCCTCCTACGACTACGGTGACGCTCATAGAATCACAATCCAAAACAAGATGGGTGCAAGAACCTATTATACTTTTGTTTTGCAAACGCGCCGTCGCCTGCGCATCATTTGCCGCGCCTGGCCCTCATTCGCCCAAGCCCCCGGCCGCAAGGCGCAGGGCCATGGCCATCGCCTCGTTCAGTTTCGCGCCGTTCGGGCCGGATGCGCCCGCCGCGGCCGGATGGCCGCCGCCCATGCCCCCGAGGCCGCGCCCGACCTTTGCCATGACGGCCGGCAAATCGAGGCGGGCCGCCAAGCTGGGCCGCAGCCGCGCGGATATGCGCGTTCCTTTCTTGTCCGCCGTTCCGGCGAACGCCACATCCGCCCCCGCGCCGATGAGCGCGTCGGCCACATGCGATTCGTGCGACGACACGGCCGCCGAGGCGAGAAGCCACTCTCCTTCGAGCTTCCATGTCGACTGCCTCAACCCTTCCAGCACGGCGGCGCGGCTCTGCGCGTTCTGCGGCCGGCTGAGCAGGTTGAGCAATTGCTCATAATCAGCATCAGCATGCTCCAGCAGGCGCGCAAGGGTTCCGAACGTGCGCGCATCGGCGTGCAGGAGGCGGGCGGAATCAGAGAGGATACCTAAACACAGCCAGCTGGCCGCTTGGGGCGAGGGACGGGGAATTGTGGCGGCGATGAGCTCGCAGGCGGAAGCCGCTTGGGGCTCCACCCATTCGATTTTCGCGCGGATTGAATGGGACGAGAGCGCATGGTGGTCGATGAGAAGATGGGGGCGGCACCCGGAGCCGAATTGCGGCAAAATCGAGGGGTCGTTGGCGTCGAGAAGAATTATTTTCGCGTCAGGATATTTCGCGCGGGCGGCCCCGAACGCCATGAATTTCCCCGCCTGCTCCATCTCACCGCCAAGCAGCCGCCTGCTTTCGGAATTGGTGCGGTCGGGCCATGCGACGACGGCGAGCGGCCCAAATTGC
>CAYIMK010000034.1:0-7160 GCA_964364595.1 Microcaldota archaeon
TGCCCAAAATAAGGGAGGAGGACTCGCGGGCCCCGGGGCCCGCGGCCGATGGCTTTGCGGGTTCGGGCCGGCCTTTATTTTTTTTGGCCAGTATTGCGTTCGCCTCCTGCAGAACCTGCGCCACTTCCAGAATAGTTTCGAGGCGCGGGATGCGGTGGTCGAAGATGTCGCCGCCCAAGACGAGGATGTCGGCCTTCTGGGCCGCATCGAGTATGGCGGCTCTTCCCTGTGCCGTTGCGTCGGCCTCGAAGCGCGGTAGGCCGAAGTGGGTGTCGGAGACAAAGGCCACTTTCATGGAATGGGTTTGGGCGGGGGGTTTTATTAACGGGGACGATGTTGGATGGTGTGGCGAGGCCCATGACCGACCAGCTCATCTTCTCGGCGCTGATGATCAGCGTCATCATCATCGCGGTCTACTTCCTGACCAGATAGGTTTAGGCAGGCAATTCCGCGGCTTTTCTGGGCGCCAGTTCCGAGCATCCATCCGGTTGTTTTTTATTCCCCCACGTGAGGCTCTTGGATGATGCGCATATCTGTCATCATCCCGGCGCTCAACGAGGAGAAGAACATCGAGGCCACTTTGAAGGCGGTCCGCGACCAGGACTACAAGGGCCCCATCGAGCTGATTGTGGCCGACGGCCATTCGACAGACAAGACGGTCCAGATTTCCGAGGGATACGCCAACAAGGTGGTGATGGAAACCACGCGCACCATCGCTGCCGGGCGCAACGCCGGCGCAAAGGCCGCCAGCGGGGATTTGCTGCTATACACCGATGCCGACACGCTCGTGGAGAAAACATGGGTGCGCCGCATGGCGGGGGCGTTCAAGGACCCGGCAGTGGTGGCGGCTTTCGGCATGATAAAACCGCTGGGGGCCCATCCAATCGAGAAATTCATGCTGACCAGCAGCGTGTGGTTCGCCGCGACATTTCTCAACTTTTTGAGGATGGATTACACGTACGGGAACAACATGGCCCTGCGTAAGTCCGCCTTCGACAAAATCGGCGGCTTCGACATCTATCTGGTGACGGGCGAGGATACCGACATCATCAAGCGCATACGCAAGCAGGGCAAGGTCGTGTTCGTGCCAGACGCGGTGGCGCATTACTCCATCCGCCGCATCCGGGAGTGGGGCTACCGGAAATATTTGTGGTTCCACACCAAGAATTTCTTCATGACGCTGATTTTCGGCAAGCCGGCGAAGAAGTATGAGGCGGTCGGAAGATAAGAAAAAATAAGTAGGCGGGAAGCCTCGAGGCTTCCATTAGCTCCTGCGTTCGTTTTATTTCTCTTTTTATCCCCGAACCACTGTGCCGTTGTGCTTTTCGCCCAATATGGCGGCCCGAATCTGCGCCGGGTCGCGGCCGTCCACGAAATGGGTCTCGATTTTGGAGCGGGCGATGAGCGAGCAGGCGAGCATGTCGAACACGAAATGCGTGCCGGCCATGCGGGCGTCGGACTTGTTCGCAAGAGCGATAAGCTCGGCGTAGGTCATGCTATCGAACTTTTTGGCCGCCGGATTCGTCCGCGGGTCTGAATCGTAGATTGCGGTGTTGCTCACGTTCACCAGCCGCTTGGCGCCGAGGCTTTCGGTCAGAAGGGCCGAATCCGCATCAGTGGTGATGCCGGGAATGGTGCCCCCCATGAGGATATACTTCTGAGAGCCGGCCGCTTTTCTTGCCGGCTTGAAATCCTTGAACACTTTCGGGCCGGCTTCCGGGCCGAGGGCAGCGCGCAGCGCTTCGGCGTTTTTGTAGGTGATTTTGATGCCCGCCAAATCGGCCTCGAATTCGCTGCCTGTCTTCTTGCGGGCCGCTTGGGCCTTCTTTCTGGCCTGCTGGCCGCCGCCGCAGACAATTCCGCATGAGACGCCGGCGGACTGAATCGCCGAGGCCAGCCGCTTCGCCATCTCGGCATTCGGTTTGCCGTCGTTGAGCAGAGAGCCGCCTACGGAGAGCACCACGCTTGGGACCGGATATGAGGTTGCCATGCGGGGGTGTATTCATTCAGGTTTTAAAATGCCGGTTGTCAAATGAGGGCATGACAAACAAAAAAACAAGTTCCGCCGGCCTTGGGGCCCCCGCCCGGTCCGCCCATTCCCCGGCCCCCTCGCCTTCGGCCGATTTGGGCCTTTTGTCCATCATCCCATTGCTGGAGAAGCGCGAAAAGGCGCGCGACGAGGTCATCACCGCCAGCCGGCCCTTGGTGCGCCACTGCGCTCTGGCAATCAAGATACTGCACGCTGGCGAGGTGGAAGAGGCCAAAAAAGAGCTGGGAATGCTTGAGCGCGAAATGAAGGCCCTGCCCCCCTCCAATGCCTCGTTCGAATACCTGTTCGAGCCGATTTGGCAGGAGATGGTGGAGGCGAAATTGTTGCTGGCGGCGGTGGAGAGAAAAGCATTGCCGTCCTATTCGGCCCTCGGAGTCCCCCCTTCAGTCTATCTTTTGGGCGTGTGCGACGCGGTGGGCGAATTCCGCCGCGCCATGCTCGAATCCCTGCGCGTGGGAAAGAAGGAGGACGCGCAATACTATTTCGAGCTGATGGACGCGATTTATGACCAGCTCTCGGTCATCCGCTTCTCCGGCTCGCTGCTGCCAAATTTCAAGCCCAAGCAGGACATGGCGCGGCACAGCTTGGAGCAGGCCAGAAGCGAGATTTTGCGGGCAAAAGACTGAGGGCCGGCCGAGCATTTGTTTTTAATTTCCTTCTCTCCAGAGCCGCCCATGTCGAAGCTGATAATGGCTGCACTTTTGGTTTCGCTGCTTTTCCTCTCGGGCTGCACGCTGCTCAATGTCCTGCAAAAACCCGACGTGCCTGGGGGAAACGGAGGCAGCGCGCCGCCGCCCGCCCCCGTAGTGGCTGCGCCGCCTCCCGAGCCTCCGCCACCCCCCACGCCAACCGATGATACGAACGCGTCCGCCAACAACACCGGCACCATCAATGGCACGGGCGTCATCAACGGCACGGACAACCCGCTCGTCCCCCAGCCAAACCAGACAGCCGGCAACATCACCGCAAATCAGACAACAAATGGAACGAATGCTGCAAATGCCACCTCCCAGCCCATGCGGCCCCGGCGGCTGGACATGGTGTTCTACAACGTGGCTTTTGGGGATGCGACGCTGGTGCGCACCGACAACCTCACATTTCTTATCGACACGGGAACGGCCGGCTCGGCCGACAGCATCGTGCACTCCCTGCGGAGCGCGCAGATAGACCGGCTCGACGCAGTCATCATCACGAATTGGGATACGGGAAAGACTGGCGGGCTCATCAGCATTGTCGACCGCTTCGTGATTGGCGAAATCTGGGCCCCGAGCGCGATTCCAGACACGCCGGCATATGCAGACCTCAAAACCCGGCTGGCGGAGGCGGACATCCCGCTCAAGACGCGCAACGCGAGGGCCCGCCTCAATTACTCTGATTTGAGGTTCGAAATCCTCAATCCGCCCGCCGTGCCGTATTCCACCTCGAACGACGTCAATTCGATGGTCATCCGCCTCTATTATGGCCGCTTCTGCGTGTTCCTGCCGTCCGACATACAGAACGAGCAGGAGCCGATGCTCTTGGGAACTTTGGGCACCGACACGTGCGAAGTGTACAAATTGCCTTACCACGGCCGCGGGCGGCCGGGCGCATCCCTGCTGGTGGACCGGCTCAAACCATCGGAGGCCGTCATCAGCACCGGCATAAATGATGCAGGCCTGCCCAGCCCCACCACGCTGGAGCGGCTCAAGATTGCGGGCATCAGGACCTGGCGCACTGACGTGACCGGGGACATTTATCTCTTTGCCAACCTGAACAGGACGTATTCCATCGGTCCGAACTCCACCGCGCCGAATTATGAATCAGGAAAATGAATTAGGAGAACAAAGGGATTACGAAAAAAAAGAACCGAACACGCATTTCGTTTTGCCCCCTATTTTTTTCTCTTTTTGATTGTCGCCTCGCTCACTAGTTTGGCCGGATTCTTCAAGCCGGAATCCGAAGACTGGCCGGGGGCGGGGGGAGAGCCGTGGGCGGGGCCGGAAGATGAAGACGGACCGGGTGGCGAAGAGCCCGAAGCGGGCGGACTGGAAGCGGACGAGTCCGCCTCTTTTTTGACGAACTGCCCGCCAACGGTGAGGTGCACGCCCACCAGGCGCGAGCCGCTCTCGTCTTTTGTCACGCCCAGCACCACGTCGGAGGCCGAGAGGATGGAATCGTTGTGGGTTACCACGATGAACTGCGCCTGCTTGCTCATCTGCGAGATGAAGTCGGCCAGCTTGCGCGCGTTCTCCTTGTCCAAGGACGCCTCGGCCTCGTCGAGGATGTAGAAGGGCGATGGCTTGTGGGTGTGCAGCGCGAAGATGAACATCATGCCTAGGAGCGTCTTCTCGCCGCCAGACATGGACTCGAGGTACTTGTCGCGCTTGTCGTGCTCTCCCCGCACGCGGATGGAGAGGCCGGAGTCAAGCGGGCTGTTGGGGTCGTCGAGCACGAGCGTGCCCTCGCCGGCATACACCATGCCGAAGAGGCGCTTGAAGTGGGTGTTGACGCGCGAGAACGTTTCCATGAAGATGTTGCGCTTGCGGGACTCGATTTCATCCATCAGGCCCATCACGGCCGCGCGCTCGCTCGCGAGCGTCTCCACGCGGCCCTGCACTTCCTCGATTTCCTTCTTCTTCTGCACATACATCTCGGGGGCCTTCTGGTTGACGTCGCCCAATGACTGCAGTTTCTGCTCGCTCTCGCGAACAAGCTCTTCGGCCTTCTCGCGCCCCACCTCAAGAAGCGGCGTTTCCTTGTATTTTTCCCATTCGGCCTTGAGGTCGATGAGCTTTGTTTCGGCCCCTGCGCGCTTGACGTCGTTGTCGTGCGCCGAGCGGTTGGATGAATCGAGCGAAAATTGCAGCTTGCCCAAGGAGGTGCCCAGCTCGTCGAGCTGAGCTTGGAGGGATTGTATCTGGTCGTAGAATTTCTTGACAGTGGCGCTGACCGCCTGCAGCTGCTCCTCCTGCAGGGCGTGCTTGGAAGATGCCTCTTTCTGCTGGCTTTGGGTCTGCTCGATGAAAGCGGCGAACTGCTGGTGCGACTTCCTGCACCCGGCCATCTGCTCCATGGTTTCCTTCTTCTGGCCCTCCACCATCTCCAATTCGTGGCGCTTGGTGCGCAAAAGCCCCTCCGCCTGCGAGTGCTTTTCCACCGCGTTGCGGAAGCGCTCCTGCGCCGCGCCTGACACCTGCGCGCGGCGTTTGCGGTCGGCTTCGGCCGCCGCCTTGGCGGCCATGTGACGGGAGGTTAAATCGGAATGAACACGAACGAGGGCATCCAGTTTCTTGGCGGTGGCGTCGCGCTCTTTGGCCGAGCTCTCCAGCTGCTCCTGCCAGCGCCGGCTCTCGGCCTTGGCCGCCGCAGCCGCTGCCTGGCGGCCCGCGCCGCCCAGCTCGGCCGACAAGCCCGCCAATTTGAGCTCGGCCTCGGCGCGCTCGCGGCGGCGGCGCGCCATCTCCTCGCGCACCGAATAAAGCTTGGAATACATGGAGTCGCGCTCGGCCTTGATGCGCTCCACGTCGCCCTCGGATTTTTCCAAAGAGGCGCGGGACATCAAACTGCCGCGCAAGTGCCCGCCCGAGATGACGCCCGAGCGCTCGAGCAGCTCGCCGCCCAATGACACCATGCGGGAGCGGCCCACGCCGATTTTCCTGGCCGATTCGACGTCGCGCACCAGCAGCGTGTCCTCGAAGCAGAAGCGCATGGCCGAATCCATGGCTGGGTCGTATTGCACGAAATCGATGAGGCGGCCCAATGAGCCGGCAGGCACTGCGCCGGGCTTTTCGTTGAGAACTACGGAGTCGAGCGGGATGAAGGTCGCCCTTCCCGCCTTTGCGGCTTTCAATTTGGCGATGATCTCAGAGGCGGTGTCAAGCGTGTCCACAACGATGTAATTGAGGCGCCCGCCGCCGGCCGCCTCCACCGCCTGGCGGTATTCGCTGTCAACGTTGATGAGCTCGCTGACCGCGCCCTTGATGCCGCTCATCGAGCTCTTGAGGCTCGAGACGAGCAATAGGGCGGGGTTCGATGCAGCAGGAGAGGCAGAGCCGCGCAGTGTTGCGACTTTTTCTTTTGCCTGCAGCAATGACTGGTCGAGGTCTGGCAACGAGCGGTTGAGCTTTTTCTCCTCGTCAAAGAGCTTTTCCAAATCCGCGCCCAATGACTTTATCTGGCCGCTGAGGCGGCTGATGCGCTCGTCCTCGGCTTGGGGGGAGCCGAATGAATTCGATTCCGCCTCGGCCCGCTTGGCTTCCTGCCCGTATTTCTTGATCATGGCCTCCAATTGCTGGAGGTTGGCTTCTGCGGCGGATTTGTCTGAGAGGGCTTTCTGCAAAGCTGTTTCGAGCTGGTCGATGGACTGGGATTCACCGGATAGGCCGTCCGGCGAGCCGATGCCGGCCGCCTGCCTCGCCGTCTCCAGCTCGGCGGCGGCCGCTGCGAATTTTTCGTCGAGCACTGCGGCGTCGGCCTTCATCTGCTGCACAGCCGATTCCATGCGCTTCTTGCCGTCCTCCAGTTCGGTCTGGCGGCTTTTCAGGCGCTCCTGCTCGCCCTTTTTCTCTTCGAGGCGCGTGGCAAGGGACGCAAGCTGGAGACGGGTTTCCTGAATGGCGGCGAGCAGCTTCTCGCGCTCGCCCGACTTGCCGATGCGGTCGGCAGTGGCGGCGCGCTGCCTGTCCAAATCGGTTCTTTTGGCGGAGAGCTCTGCCTTCTCGGATTCGAGGCGCGAGATTTCGGTCGAAAGGGTTTGGCGCTTCTCGAGAAGCTCTTTGAAATAGGAATCCAGTTTCTTGTATTCTGCCGAAACGAGGGTGGCGCGGGCCTTCTCCAAAGTCGTCTTGGCCTCGGTGTAGGCAAGGGCCGCGTCGCGCTCTTTTTCCAATTCTGCCAAAAACGCGCCGCGCTCGGCCAGAACAACCCTGGCTTCGGAGATGTTGGAATCCACTCTTGCGAGCTGGCTGAGGGCGTCCTTCTTCTTTTCGTCGAATTCGGCAATTCCGGCCACGGCATCGATGATGGCGCGCCGGTCTTTGGGGTTGCGCTCGACGAGGTTCTGCACCTGCCCCTGCGCGATGATGTTGTGCGGCCCCACTTCGAGGCCGTAGGGTCGCAGGGCTTCCAGCGT
>CAYIMK010000035.1:0-6913 GCA_964364595.1 Microcaldota archaeon
CAAGTTCTGGATAAAAGAAAATTGCGTGCTCATCACGCCAAAAGCGCAGGCCTAGAGCGGCTGACGGCGCCTGATTTCACGCCTCGCGGCCAAGAAACTGCCCGTAATCGTTTTCACAGACTGCGACGCTTGGGGATGGTACATCTACTGGGCAATCAAGACCGGCTCGATGAATCTCGCTTATCTGGCCACCGACATCGCCACCCCGCAGGCCAAATTCATAGGCGTGACCATGCAGGACATCAAGGACTACGACTTTTTGGCCAAACTGACCATCAAGGCGAAAGAGGTGGACATCAAGCGGGCCGAGGAGATGCTGGGCTATGAGTGGATTAACCGCCACCCGGCATGGGTGGAGGAGCTCAAGACCGTGCTCAAGACCAAGAAAAAGATCGAGCAGGACGCATTGCAGGGGCCGTCGCTTTCATTCGTGGGCGAGTATTTGCGCGAAAAGATGGAGAAAAAGAAATTCCTGCCCTGACGGAGAAGTTCCTGCCCTTGTTTTCCGGTTCAAACCCATCTACCGCCGGTTTTATATTCATTTGGTTATATAATAAACCATATGGTTCAATTTCAAACCAATATGGAATTCGAGATTATGCTGGCCCTGGCCCGCGATGAAACCCATGTGCGCCAGCTGGCGCGTTTGGTGCGCGCCCCGCACCCGACCGTCCTGCGCATCCTCTGGCGGCTGGAGAAGATGGGAGTGCTGGACTGCCGGACGGAGGGGCGGAATAAGGTCTATTTCATCCGAAAAAACCTCAAAGCACAGGCCATGCTGGGCATGGCGGAGCGCTATAAATTAATCAAGGCAGTGGAAAGCTACCCTTCCATAACGCCCATATTGCAGGACATCCTCAAAGCCACTCATGCGCCTCTGGTTGTGCTGTTCGGAGGTTATGCCAAATTCAGCGCCAAGGGCACAAGCGACCTGGACATCTTCATCGAGACGCAGGATGAGAAGGCCAAAATGGCGGTGGAGGCGGTCCATTCCTCCATCAGCGCCAAAATCGGGCCAATGGACCCCCGCTCGCCCCTGGTGCAGGAGATGGCCAGAAACCACGTGATTCTGCGGGGGGAAGATGAGTTTTATGAACGGCTCGGATTTTTTGAACAAAATGGAGGGGGAAGGGCGGCTGGAGATGGTGGAGCCGTCGGAGGCAGTCGCCGGCGCCTATCTGGGAAAGGCCCGGGACAGCCTGCGCTCGGCTAAACTGCTTCTGGATAACGGGCTCTACGACAATTCTATTGCGCTCTCGTATTATGTGATGTATGATTCCCTCACCGCCCTGCTCTTTCGGGTTGGAATCAAGTGCGAAAGCCACATGGGCTCCATCCGCCTGCTGGGGGAACTTTTTGGACAAAAAAGGCTGCAAGACATGATTCGGCTGGCCAAGCGCGAACGGGTGGACAAGCAGTATTATGTGGCATCGGCCGTGAATATCGAAATCAACAGGCGCATGGCGGGCCGGCTGCTCCAAGAGGCGGAAGAATTCATGACCGAGATGCGGCAAATCATGGACGGGCTTTCGAATGAGCGGATGGAGCAGATTCGCCGCAAGCTCGGGCGGCTGCTGGATTAGACGCGCCTTTCTTTTCCTTTTCCCTTCCATGCTCTTGGTTCTCTTCCCCGTCGGTTTCTCGTCGAAAGCCCCGCCATTTGTTTTTAAACTTTCTCGTTTTCATCCATCCGTTCAAGAGAATGGCCGCTCGGGGTGAAACGATGCTCGTATTCCAAAACTATGGATGGAAGCAGTCGGTGCAGGATGAGCCGAAAAAGAAGGGACCCTCGCCCATCCCCTACAAGACAGGCGGGGAGGAAATCCTCGGATACAACCCAGTCGCCATGGCCGATTGGAAAGTGGCCTGGTGGATGGGCCCGAATTACGGGCTTTTGGGCATAGGCACCAAATCAGATGCCGCTGTTTATTGCAACACCCGCTTCTACTACAACCCAGACGCGAACGGCATCAGCGCATCGGTCAAGGACCCCGAATGGGCCGTCAACGCCACCCAAAACAAGCAGCTCTCAGACCTCAAGGTCGAAGACGTGCTCACGCTGGGGCTGAACGCGGCCGCGGTAACCGCCAAGCAGTTCACCATCCCCGTCAGCGGCGCCTATCTTGACCTGGCCCACACGTGGAAAGAGAAGACAACGCTCAACGCGGATGACGCGCAGGGAGGCATCATAGACGGCGGCGACTTCATCGTGCGGCTGAGGGCCGGCGACCCGAACAGCCCGCCCGTAGTCTTGGTGATGGACAAGAATTCCGGACAGGAGACCTACAATTCGTCTAATGACAAAAAATTCACGAACAACTACGTGAGCGGCGAAATCGGGTTTTATGACAAGGGCGGCCTGCCCCTCAAGCTGTGGATCACCAACCTCACCCCCGGCGCGAACGGCGCTGACCAGAAGGCGGACATCGCCATCGTCAACCATACGTGGCACCTCACCCACAACGCGGCCGTGGAGCACAACGGCAGCACGGAGAAGGGAACAATCGTCAAGTTCAACGAAAGCGGGGACACGTACAGCCGCGCCAGCAAAAAATTCCGGGTAATACAAGGCGGCGAGTTCGACCTGGCCGAGAACGGCTCTTTCGCCGCCCCCTCGCTATTCCTCGGGCAAATCTACAACGACGGGGCGCTGCAAAGGGTGGGCGAGCCGATTAATATCACGTCCTCGGGCCAGAAAATCAGGTTCCAGAGCGACGCGGGCGACATCTCCGTAGTCAACAACGGCAACAGCTCGGGCCAGTACGAGTACATCGATTACGATACAAAGACGAACATGTACGTCTACCCCAACGGAACGTCGGTGAAGCTGGATGCGCTGGGCACTCTCAAGCTGCAGGTCAAGAACAACATGGTGAGCGGGAACGGCGCCCTGCTCTCGGTCGACGCATCCGCGAACGCGGTGGTCATCACCGAAAACACCCGCACGAATGCGGTGCAGAGCGATTATGTCAGCACATACCTGCCGTATACGCTCTCGGGCGCCAGGCCTAATTTCGGCGACGTCGAATACAAGGGCCGCGGCCAGACGGACCCGGTCACCTATAATGGGCAGGGCATCAGCGAGAACACCACGCAGGTGAAAGTCGGCGGCCCCTACAGCGTATCGGTTGACCTCTCGACCGACCCCGACAAGAGCAAAATCACGCTTGAATACAAGGGCACGAAGATGGGCGAATACGAGAAACCGACCGGAGTGCGCGAATACGCCCGGGCCCCGCAGAAGAGGACGGAGAACCCAAGTTTCAGCCACTACCAGGAGGTCCGCATCCCCGTCTCCATACAGGACCCCGATGCCGCGTCGGTCCGCCTCTACACCGTGCCTGACATGAAAGAAGTGCACGGCGTGTATGTCAGCAAGGAAGAGGAGGGCTTAAGGATTGGCGGCGGCGCGCTCATGCCGGGCAACTACAGCTATGTCGTGAGCGGGCGGGGCCAGCAGCCCTCCCGCGGCATCTTCAACGTCCAGCCCTAAGGCGCGCAAAGGGCCACAGCTTCTTTTCATTTTTCCCTTTTCTTTCCATTTTTCATTTCCACTTCTTGCGCGCCGGCGCCTGCATCAGTATTATTAACGCCGATGGAGATGAGAATAAGCAACCGGCTGTAATCAAATGCTCAAGCTGATTCATATGGCAGACCCGCTCGAACTGGTTGCAGAAGTCAACGAATACCTCGATTCCGTAGATGAGAGCGGGCAGTGCGAGCAGGCGCGCATCAACGTTTTGGAAAAATACAAAACAGCCATGCTGGAAGCCGGCTTTAACACCCCGTTCACTTCAATGATTGCGCAGGCCCGCGAGCTTGGCGAGGACGAGGATTCGGCCGACGACAGGGCGGACCGCTCCAAACAGGTCAAGCGCATGCGCTATATCGCCTCTTTGAAGAAATTCACGCTTAACCGGCTGAGGGTGGCTCTTGCAGCCCATCATCTCGCGCAGGCCATGAAAGACAGTGGACGGCCCGCATTGGCATCCGCACTGCCTTTCGGCGGCTCTTATGTCAAAGCGCTAAGCGAAGCGGGCGAGATGGCAGTGGAGGGCTATCACCACTGCATGAGTTTGCTTCAACCCCGCAGATTTTCAGTCACGGGCGCCAGCGCGCTGATTCGCACTGAAAAGGGAAAAGCGCAGTCGCTTGATTTGGACGAGGAGGACGTGGCGGCCAGCATCAAGGCGCTGGCTGGCGGCAAAACCAAGATAAAAGAGCTGATTATCCGCTCGCAGAGGCAGAGTTTAATCAAAAATCATTCCACGCGCGTTGCCCTTATTGCAATGGCCGCCCTTGACGGCGCCAAGAAGGCGCGTGCTGTTATGGATGCGGACGAGAAGGCAGACGATCAGGTGGCAGGCTACAACCGGCTCCTCAAAAAGCACGGCATTGTCATCGACTCCAACATTCTTGTGGACGACAAACGCTTTGAGGCGTGCCAGGAGGAAGCGCTGAAGGCCGGCTATTTGAAGAAAATGCCGAAATCGCAGAGCCTTATGTTTGACGAGGAGCTGGAGCTCAAGCTGTTCAAGCGCAAGCAAAAGCACCGGCACATGGCAATGAACGAGGCGGGCGCGATTGTTTACCGCCTGCTTGAATGGTATTACACCTGCCGCTCGGCAGATGCGCGCAAAAGCTATGGCGCGATGCCTGCAGTGCTGGCCGAGCCGAACGAGGAGCAGCTGGGCGCGCTCAACCATTTGCAGCCCCATGACCACCCGCTCAACCATCCTGCCAAAATATTGTTCGAGAAAATTCGGATGGAAGAGCGCAACCCGCCCATTCCTGCGGCGATTTGGGGCCCTGCCTTTTTGGTGTGGCGGGCGAAGCTAAAAGCCGATTGGGCGTCTGCCGAATTCGGCGTGAGCGAGAAAGAAGTTGCGGACGCGCTGCCTATTATCCGCTCGCTTGGCGAGAAGACGGGCGGGCGCGGCGCGAAATTCCTCGAAGGACTCAAGAAGAAATAAATGTTCGATTCGTCAGGTTATTCATTATGTGGACCTTGCAAGGCAAACGGGCCGAAATTTACGCCTCCATCGCCGCGCACTGGGCCGAAACTTCCGTGCGCATCAGGACGAAACCTGGCCGCCAGCTTTTTTTGAGGCTGCTGGAGCAGACGGCCACGAAGGAAATCCTCGTCAGCCCAGGCATTGCCAAAACCATACCGCAAAAGGTGAGAACAGCGCTGGAGCGGGCGGGAGTTGAAATCAGCATCCTGCCCGCGCACGCGGGACGGCCGCCAAAATTCGACGAAAAAACAAAAAAAGAAGCTCTCGCCCGTTTGGAAAGCAAAGAGAGCGCCAAACAAATATCGCAGGAGCTCGGCATACCGGCTACGGCGGTTTATTACTGGAAACGAGAGCAGAAACGTGCAGGAAAAAAGCGGCGCGGATGAAAAACATTGCAACCTGGCCGCTAAACTTTGAACGCGCCGGGGCACAATTTGTTCAGCGGGCAGCCGGCGCAATCCGCATTCTTGGCCATGCATAATTTTCGCCCGTGGGTCACCATCCAGTTGGTGTACATGCCCCAAGTATTTTGCGGGATGAGAAGCATGAGTTCTTTTTCAATCAGATTCTGCTTGTCCCTGCTGCTCGTCAACCCCAGCCGATAAGACACACGCATGCAGTGCGTGTCCACCGCGATGCCGGCGTTCTGGCCGAAGCAGTGGAAGAGGATTATGTTGGCCGTCTTGCGCGCAACGCCGCGCAGGGTGAGGAGAGAGGCCATTTCAGACGGAACTTTGCCGCCGAAATTCTGGACGAGGAGGCGTGATGTTTCCTTGATTGCTTTGGCTTTGGAATGATAGAAGCCGGTGGAGCGGATAAGGGATTCGAGGGAAGACATGGGGGCCTTGGCCATGGCCTGCGGGGTCGGATACTTCTTGAAAAGCGCGGGCGTGACCAGATTCACGCGCGCGTCGGTGCACTGGGCCGAGAGGATGGTGGAGATTAGAAGTTGAAATGGTGTTTGGTACTCGAGCGTGCACCAGACACGCGGATAGATGCGACCAAACACTGCCACAACGCGCGCGGCGCGCTGCTTTTTGGCTGAAAAAGATTCGCGGGCCATGGGCAGGAAAAAATGAAAATATATCAGGGTTTTATCACGCCGGAAATGACCTTCGCCCCGTCGTGCTCGATGATGAGCGTGTTCTCGAACTGGGCCACCATCCCGCGGTTCACCTCGCGCAGGACTGGATATGGGTGGAGGCAGCCGGAGTTGATGAGCTCTTTCAGAGTGACGGAGAGCACCAGCTTGCTCTTGAAATCATTCACCAGCCAGCGCTCGGCGAATGGAAGCGTGAAGTAGCGCGACACCAGTTTTCCCAAGAGCTCGCGGCTGGAGCGCATGCGCAGGCGGCCCTCGCCCACTACGGAGAATATCTCGACTTGCGGCTGGTCGGCCACGCGGCCCGCGCCGGTGGTGGCGAACGGCTCGATTGCATACACCTCGCCCTCCTGCATCTCGTAGGTGGCCCCGTTGGCGTAGCTTGGCACGTCGATGCCGGCATGGAGGCGGAAGGGCTCAATCATGTGGCTGGAGAGGTTTTCAATCGGCTTGAATCCGCGCGAGCGAATTTGCTTCTCGATGACAGCGCCGATTGCGCCGGTTGTTACGCCGGGCTTTATTGTGGCAACTGCATCTTCCAGAGCGGCGATGCTGGCGTCCATGAGCGGACCGTGCTCACCCGACAAATCGACCGAGAAGGCCGTGTCGGCAACGCAGCCGCCGATGGACACGCCGAAGTCGACCTTGACGAGGTCTTTTTCGCCGATGAGAAGTTCGTCCTTGGTTTCGGGAGTGTAATGCGCCGCCACGTCGTTGATGGAAATGTTGCAGGGAAAGCCCGGCGCAGCGTCGGCGTCGCGGATCATCTTCTCCACCGTCTCGGCGATGTCGAGCG
>CAYIMK010000036.1:0-6896 GCA_964364595.1 Microcaldota archaeon
AAGTTGTGCAGCCGGCCCTCTTCCAAATCCATGGCCAGCACCACCCATCCTCTTGACGCGATGCCCTCGGCTTTGAATTCTTCCACCCACGCCTCGAACGAGCCGAAATCCTCGGCAATCCATTGCGCGATGGTGCCGCTCGGCTCCGGCGCTTTCCCGCCCAGTCCGTCGAAATAGAACTCGTGCAGGCGCACGCCGTTGAGGGCAAATGTTTCCTCGACCTTCAATTCACGAAGCTGAGAGAAGGTGGCATTGGCGGCTGATTTGTCCACCGTCTCCAGTGCTTTGCGTATCTCATTCGTCTTCTTCACATAGCCTGCATAGAGCACGTCATGGTGCTGGCTGATCTGCTTTTCCGACAGGCCGTCGAGCGAAGTATATTTGGCCGGCTTGACAACTTTCTCCGGAATAGACATCATGGAATTCACCTCAACCCGGCATGGGCTTCCCCAGCTCCCTGCCTCCCTAAGGCCTCTAACGGGGGCAGCATATAAAATGAGTTTGGTTACGGGGAGGTAACTCTCAAAAACTAAAATGAAACGAAGAAAAGCTAAAATGAAAAAGAAGATTATCTTCAGTCGCTCTCAATCCTCGGCGCCAGATAATAATTCAGCTTCGCCCCTTCCACTTCATACTCGATTTTAACCGGCGAGTTGGTTTTCAAATTCAGCGTCAGCGGCGCCGCGTCGGGGCAGGCCTTGGTGATGTCCTCCAGATACTGCAGCGGGAAAGTGGATTTGGAGGGCGCCGTTGCCTTCAATTCAATCAGAGTGGACGAGTCCTTCTCCTGCTCCACCAAAAGGTCGGATGAATCTCCGTGGCATTCCAATTTGAAGCCGTCTTCAGATGCCTGAAGCGACAAATGCGTGGAAACCAGAGCCGCGTCGCGCAGCTGGTCCTTGAAGGTGCCGCCCAGCATCTTTACCACCACGTCGGCGGCCACGTTGGGCTCGCGGCCCGCGCCAAGCGGCATCTCCAGCACCGGAATCTTGAACGATTTCTTGTGCTTGCCTGCAAAGAAGCGGATGGCGACCTTGTTCTCATCCTGCGCCACTTCCAGCTTCTCGCCGCCCTGCGCGCGCGAGAGTATCTTGGAGAGGTTGTCGAAATTCAGGCCAACGCGCACCGTTTCGTTCACGTCGTATTCAACGAACGCGTTCTTGGGCATGGTGAAGCTCACCATGGCGATTTGTGAGGGGTCCATGGCCTTGAGCGTGAGGCCGGCCGGGGTGACGTCCAGCGCGCCCTCATCGATGAGGTTGACGATAGAGTCGATGGCGTTCTTGAACTTTTTGGCATCCTCGACGACAAAACGGAACATGGCAAAGCACCTGATGATGGATTAATTCTCCCATCAATTCATTCTCCCATCCGCCATTCTTCTATGAACCTTTTAATTCTTCCACATCCCCATTACCGCCATGACAACCACCAGTCTGCTCTTTCAATCAGACAGCTATCTCAAGGCCTTCGAGGCCAAAGTGCTGTCCGTGCGTTCTGATGGCGGGCTGATTCTGGACCAGACCTGTTTTTACTACAATTCTGGCGGCCAGCCGTCCGACAGGGGCAAGCTGGTGCGCGTTTCGGACGGCGTGCAGGCCGAAGTGAAGGAAGTGCGCAAAATCGACGGCGAAGTGGTCCATGTGCCGTCGGCCCCCTCCCATTTCCAGGCGGGCGATACCCTCCATGGAGAAATCGACTGGCCGCGCCGCCACCAGCTCATGCGCATGCACACGGCCGGGCACATTCTCTCAGCCGTCTTCTTCAAGCGCGGCGTGCTCATCACCGGCAACCAGCTGGACACCGACCAGTCGCGCTTTGATTTCAGTTTGGAGGAATTCGACCGCTCGCTCATCGACTCCATCATCGCCGAGGCCAATGCCGAGCGCGCCAAAAATCTGCCAGTGCGCGTCTATTCCCTGCCCCGGGAGGAAGCCATCAAGCTGCCGGGCATGGTGAAACTGGCCGCCCGCGAGCCCCCTGGCGGGGCTCGGGGCACCGGGGCGCCCGGCGCCCCGGTTGGCGTCCTGCCGCCTTCGCTCACCACCCTGCGCATCGTGGAAATCGTCGGGCTTGACGTGCAGGCCGACGGCGGCACGCATGTGAAGAACACGTCAGAAGTGGGCAAAATAGAACTGGTCAAACTGGAAAACAAGGGCGCGAAAAACCGGCGTATTTACTTTACGCTCAAGCCCTAAGGTGCAAAGAAGCCGAACGCGGGGGTTCTTTCTCTTTTTTCCTACCTGTATCCATCCACGAAATTGGTGTCGCACCCGCTCTGCGAGGCCGGGTCGGCCAGAATTTGCGGCGTGATGAACAGCTTGAGGTTGCCGATAAACGGCAGGCGGGCGAAGACGTGCCCGCGGATTTGGCTCATTTGCACCGGCGAGTTGCCCGCTTCGGCCGCATAATCATATGCCTGCAAGTCGAAGACGGGGTTGTTGTCGCCTTTGGTCAGGTAGATGGCCGTGCCGTCCGCCCCGCGCACGGCCAGGCGCACGCGGTGCACAATGTCTCCCACGCGCGAATACAGCTCACCCTGCTTAGGGCCGTACACGATGAGGTCATAGGAGGAATCATACGCAACCGGCTTGCCTTCGAACGTCGTGCTCCGCACGCATATAGTCTGGGCGGGCGAGCCGCTGCCGTCCGCCTTCGCGCGCGGGCATGTACCATAAGTAAATTGAAGAGGGCCGTGCGCCTCGATGAAAGCGCCCGGCTCCCGTAAAAACGCCTGACACCGCCCGTCTTTCCCGCCGTTCGAGAGGTCGTAGGAGCAGTAGGCCAGCAGCGAGCCGCTGATGGGCCATGTGCCGCTGCTCCAAGTGATGACTGCCGTCGAGTTGATGTCCGACACCGGGCCGGCATAATTTACATAAAGTGTTTTGATGTCGCCGCCTTTGAGGAAAACCATGTCTCCCCTCTCATACGCCGGGCGCATGGAGCAGGACACGATGGCGTTAATCGGCGTGGGCGTGGCCAGCACAATTCCGGCGCCGAACCACACCACGAGCGCGACGAGGATGGCGATGGCCGTGTTCTTCAGCTCGTTTTTCAGCCCGCCCTCTTTCACGCCTGCATAGAACTCCCATGCCACGATGAAGACCATGAGCAGGCCGGCCAGGAGGCCCAAGAGAATGTTCTTGACCAGCAAGTATGAAAGGAAAAGAAAGAGGAGAGCAAAATAATACGCTGGCACGCCGCCGACAAACGGAAGCTTGATTGAAGAAGTCAAAGACAGCACGAGCGGATGTTCGGCCCAGCCAGTTTTTGCAGCCGGTATGCCCGGGCCTTTTTGGCCGTCCGGTTCGGGTTTCAGTTCAGCCACAATGAAACCCCCTCAAACCAAAAGAATTGTCCTTCATTTGCTTTTTGGTTTTTTGGCGGATTTCAGCCCGTTCCTGAAATCCTTGACGTTGTCTTTCAATTCATTGAGCGCGTCCTCGAGCACGTCCACCACGTTCTTGCTCTTGGTGCGCAGGATGAGTAACGGGCTGCCGACCTGCGGGTGGTCGCTGCGGCACGATGCGAACTCTACGTCCTTTTCGGCGATGAGGATTTCGCGCAGGGCATGGGGGAAGGCGATGTCCTCGCCCTCGAATTCCAGCTCAAGGTAATGCGGCTCGATGGTCTTGACGTTGAGTTTCATGATTCCACCCCGATAAGGATTTGGTTTCGTCGTTGCTTCTTTTTTAGGAACCGATTAATCTATAATCATCAGCCAGATGGCGGTTTTCCCGCCGTCCGCAGGCAGGGCATTGCAGGAGCGTGTCGCGCTTCTCGAGCGGCGTGCGGCACTCTGTGCAGAACGCCATGATGCATCCGCAGTGCGGGTCGTCGGTCGAGATGTGCAGCTCGCCGAACTTTTCCTCCACCACCTTGCCGCGGATGAGGTCGCCGATGCGGTATTCGCCCCGCACCTTCTTCACATAGCCGCGCTTGATGAACGAGGCGTGGAGCACGACATACCCGCTGGATTTCGGATAGCGGTTTTTCTCCGCGCCCTGGTTCGGCGCGCCCTCGTCACCTTCCATCACCGCCAGCGCAACCGGCTCTGAGATGTTGTCAATTCGGCCCACCACCAGCATGCCGGGCTTGAGGCGCTGCAGCGCAGGCGCGCCAGTCACGCTGAGCGCGTGGTTCTCGTCCGTGAGCTTGCCTGCTACGGCCGCAAAGATGCGCGCCTCCTCGGCATAGGTGCCGGTGCCGGCCACAAACTCCTCTTCGGTGCCGATTTCCTCGCCGGGCAGCACAAACCGCTGTTCGCTCATCGCAAAATCGCCTCTAAGCAGGGATAACGCTCGATTGGATGTTTCTATATTCCCATCGGATGTTGAATATTTAAATAGGTATAGCCGAAGACCAATTAGGCGAATTCCCATGCAAGGCAAGCCAAAACTCGTGCTCTGTGTCGACCGCGACAATGACCTCTACGAGAAGGCAGGCATCTCGGGCCCCATCATCGGCCGCGAAGCCAATCTCGATGCCGCCATCCGCCTCGGTTTGGCCGACCCGGGCGAAACGGACACCAACGCCATTCTCAAGGCCATCTCATTGCATGACCAGCTGTCCAAGACGCATTCTGTGCAGATTGCAACCCTCACCGGCTCTGCCAAACTCGGCTACGCAGCCGACGAGGCCATCTCGCAGCAGCTGGACCGCCTGCTCGAGCAGTTCGCATGCGAATCCTGCGTCTTCGTCTCTGACGGCGCGTCGGACGGGACGCTGCTGCCAATCATCCAGTCCCGGCTCAAAATCGATTCGGTCGAAGTCGTCACCATGAAGCAGGCCAAGGAGCTGGAAAAGACCTATTTCGTCATTCTCGAGAAGCTGCGCGAGCCCTACTACGCGCGCCTGATATTCGGCATCCCGGCCATTTTGGGCCTTCTCTTCGTCATCAGCGCCGTGCTGTACTGGGCGTGGTACATCCCCATCGCCATCATCTCCTTCTACCTCCTGCTCAAGGCCTTCGGCATCGAGGAGGCCGCCAGCCGCGCGCTCTCCTCGTTCAATTTCTCGGTTGAGAAGATATCATTGGTGGTCTACCTCTCGGCCGTGCCCCTCATCGCCATCGCGTTCTGGTCCGGCTACGTCATGCTCACTTCGTTCCCCGACCCGGCCGCCAGCCCTGCCAAGATTGCGGCTGCTGCTGCGCGCAGCGTTCTTGGCTTGCTGCTCTGGCCTATTTTGCTGCTCTTGGCCGGCCGGGTGATGGACCTCATGGCCGAGAAGCGCAAGGTCGAGATATTCAAATACAGCCTCTACGCCGTCTCCACCGTACTCTTCTGGCTGGTCTTCTGGACCGGCGCGGTGTGGATTGTCAACGACACCCCGCCCTACGTCTCGTTCGGGGATTTCGTGGTGGTCATCATCGCGGCCGTCGTCATGGGTTATGTCTCAATCACCAGCCTGCGCCGCATCAAGCGCAACGTGCTGCTCGGGCTCAAGCTTGAGAGCAAGGAAGTGCTCGGCTTGGCCGGCAACTACGTTGGCAAGGTGATGGGCGTGGACGTGAAGGAGGGGGCGCTGGCCGTCAAATCGCCTTTGGGGCAGAAGATGATGATTTCAATGCAGGACGTCGAGCGGGTCGGCGAGAAAATCGTGCTGTCGGTATAGGAAAAAGAAAGAGAAAACCAAAAACAGATAACGGGCCGGGCGCGCTCGAGCGCGCCGCGAATATTTTGATTGGTGTTTTTCTCACTTAGTTGTTTTTCTTACTTCTTTCTCCGCTTCTTCTCCTTCTTCCCCTCGTCCCTCTGCGCCTTGCGGTAGCCGTTCTCGATTTCGCGAATCAGCTCCTTCTTCTTCGGCCCGTCCACCAGCGCATGGCGCAGCACGTCCACGATGTTGCTCACCGGCGTAATCCTGATTTTGTCGCGCTCTCCTTTGGGCAGGTAGATGTCCTCCACGTTCTTGCGGGGCATCAGCACCTCTTTCACGCCCGACTCGATGGCCGCCTCGGTCTTGGCCGTGGCGCCGCCGATTGGCAGCACGTCTCCGCGCACCGAAAGCGAGCCGGTCATGGCCAAATCCTGCCTAATCGGGATGTTCTCCATGGCTGACAGCACGGCCAGCGCAATCGAAATCGAGGCCGAATCGCCCTCGACGCCCTCATATGTTTGCAGGAATTGGACGTGAATGTCGAAAGACGACACGTCGCGGCCCATGTGCTTCTTGATGATGGCCGACACGTTTTCGACCGCTTCACGGGCGATGGAGCCGAGCTTGCCGGTTGCAATTATCTTTCCTTCATTCTTGCTGGCTGCAGGCGTGACTTCGGCCACAATAGGCATCACAAGGCCCGAACTGCCGTCGCCCAGCACGGCAAGGCCGTTCACCTTGCCCACGTTGAATCCCGAGGTCGAGAACACTTCGTAATCCTTCTTGTACTCGATGTAATGCGAGCTCATCTGCTGCTCCATGGTCCTGGCGATGACGCGCCCGCGGCGCACGTGGTCGGGTCCGACAAGGGCCGCGCCCTCTTCGCGGGCCAAGTCGCCGGCCGCGCGCACCAGGCCGCCCAGCTCGCGTAAATTCAGGGTGAGCCGTTTCTTGCGCCCTGATTTCTTGCGCGCGTCGTTGATGATTTCCACGACTGCCGTCTGGTTGAAGTGCGGGATTTTGCCGTCTTTGGCAATCTCTTGCGCCACGAACTGCACGAGCTTGTCCTCGTTCTCGGGCGTGTCTGGCATGGAATCCTCCATGTACACTTCGTATCCCGAGCCGCGGATGCGGCTGCGCAGGGCCGGATGCACGCCCTTGACGTCCACCATGTTGCCGGCCGCCACCAGCACGAAATCGCAGGGCACGGCTTCGGTCTTCACCATGGCGCCGGACGAAAGCTCCGACTGGCCTGTAATCGCGTATTTCTTCTCCTGCATGGCTGTAAGCAAATA
>CAYIMK010000037.1:0-1006 GCA_964364595.1 Microcaldota archaeon
AGAAGTGTTCGAGGCCAAACGAGCGAGTGGCCTGATATGTGGTGTCGCTTAACAGTTAATAAATAATCAATTATCGGATGACGAACAAGCAGGCGAACAGGCACCTGACAGGCAAAAAGAAAAACAGACAGCAAAGGCACGGACCGGCAGTGGCAAGCGAAAAGAAATCCCCAAGCGGGAGCGAGAAAGCCGCAAGCGGATGCAAGAAATCTCACGGGATGGAAAAATGAACCCCAATCCAACCAGTGTGCAGGCACCTCCCAAAAAGGCGGGCGTCGACAGCCAGACGCCAGCATCTCTTTTCTTCAAAAGCACCAATGGAAATGCCGGCAGCAGCCAAGCCGGGGGCAAGTACAGGCGCATTGACAAATTCTACAAACTCATCGGCGAGAATGTGCATCTGTTCAATGAGCAGAACGTCAAAATCGTGCTTCCAACCGTGAGCTGCATACAGACCGACTGCTTCGAGCGGTTCGTGGGCAGCCGGGACGGGAATCTGCGCGTAGAGGCCGCCATGGCTGCGGATGACAACAAGATAATCTCAAGATTTTTGCAAAAGGATTTCAGCAAATCACAAAAAGACGAGCTGGCTCTGGCCCACTCGCGCCATAACGGCCCCATAGTGCTGCGCGCCTCAACGCTTTGGGAAGACGCCAACCACGTGTCTGTCAACGACCTGTTTACCTCTATTTTCCTGCCCAACAATTCCGACCAGAAGACGAATTTTGAGCATTTTGCCTCCGCAATAAAACGGATATACGCCGACGCCTTCTCATCCTCAGCCCGCGAGCAGGCCATCGCGCAGGGCCTGATGCCCAGCACAATTCAGATGGCGGTTGTTATACAGGACGTGCCCGGGCTGCAGACCATTCGTGTCAACGGGGAAACATTTTGCTATTCCACATATTCGCAATACGGGAATTCGGTCAATGATTATGCTTGCAACGGCCTCAACATCTATGACGGCTATTCAAAATTGGCGTTTGGCTTGGGAACCGGGATAAAA
>CAYIMK010000037.1:1016-6718 GCA_964364595.1 Microcaldota archaeon
CCGAGGCCATGAACCACGCATGGCGCGTCAATCTTGGCGCTCACCCGTCATTCTCGGGCCTCAAATCAGACCAGAAGATGTTCGATAGGCGGCAGATGTTTTTCTATGCCCTCTCAATGGACCGCCAGCCGGTTCTGGAGGGGAACGGCAACGGAAATCTCGTCGCACTGCCAACGGAATACCTGTCCGAAGACATCAAGAAGCGTCATCTCTGCTATTACAACCACGAGACGCAGCGGCTGGAGACTACGCTCTATTTCGGCACCCATGCCAACCGCCGCGAAGCCGTTGTCTTCAACATGGCCGACATCCGCGACAATCCGGGTTCGCTAGCAAGAGTTACCAACGCAATCCTTCGTCTTCTCAAAGACGCGTACGGTTCCGAGGTGGGCTTCGAGGCCTCGGCCGACTGGGTGGCCGGACCGGAAGGCCCAAAACTCGTGGTCTATCTGCTTGATGCCCATCTGCAGCCAAAAGCGTGGGATGACCGTCTGCAGAGCCTGCCCGCCGTTCCGGACGGGAGTGTAATCTTCCGCGGCGAGAAGGCCATCGGCCGCGGCCGCTACAAGATAAACAAAATAGTCGAGGTATCGGGCGCTTCTCCGACATTCATGTACGGCTTTGATATAGCAAACGAGATCTCGCAAATAAACCGCGAGCTCAAGGCGGAAGGCGACGAGGGGCGCTACATGCTCTTCGCGCACGGACGCATCGGAACCAAATCAAAGGGAGAAGGCATACCGGTTTCTTTCGACGCAATAGACCACGCTGCAGTGCTGGCCGAGCACATCCTGGGGGAGAGCATGCCATCGCAGGGCGGCCACTTCCTGCAGGATATTGTGGCCCATCACACTGCATGCACAAGCTACACCGGCCAGCACGCCCTGACTCTGACTAATTTGGATTACAATGTGACCAGCGTGCAGGAGCGCAACCACACGCGGGTGTATCATCTGGCGCAGCCGCTGGAATTCGTAATTGACGCACAGAAAAACAGTATGCTGTATGCACCATGATTTGAGTTCAACGCCCGCTTAGAGCTTTATCGCCTTCACGTCGTCGCTCATTTTTTTGCGGTAGCTTTCCAGCTTTTTGTCCAATTCAGCATCGCCGAGCGCCAGCATGCGCACGGCCAGCAGGCCGGCATTCTTGGCCGAGCCGATGCCGACCGTTGCCACCGGCACTCCTGATGGCATCTGCACAATCGACAAGAGCGAGTCAAGGCCGTTCAGCGTCTTGGACTGAATCGGCACACCAATTACCGGGAGAGTGGTGAGCGAGGCGCACACTCCCGCCAAGTGCGCAGCCCCTCCCGCGCCCGCGATGATGATTTTGATGCCGCGCCCCTTCGCGCCGCTCACATATTCCTGCACCAAATCTGGCGTGCGGTGCGCCGAAGCAACTTTCATTTCCGAAAGTACGCCGAATTCCTCCAGTATTTTGGCCGCTTCGGACATGGCTTCCAAATCCGACTTGCTGCCCATGAGGATGCCGACGAGTGGTCTGGGCGAGTTCATGAAAATCCCTCCAATCAGATGTTAGCGCTTGCGGGCGCGAGATTTAATTTTTATGTTTCTTTTTGTGCCTGTTTTCCTGACGCTCGGCCTGCCATTCATCATCAAAACTCTTGTCGGGTACGGGATGCTTATGTTGTGCGCCCGCAATGCCGAGAGCACCGCCTCGCGCACCTCGGCAGCCACCATCTCGCTCTGGGCGAAATCATGCACGGTCCACATCACCTTGAAGACCAGCGCCGACTCGCCGAATTCATCGAGCCTGACCATCGGCTCCTGCACTCCGAAGCGCGCGTCTTTTTTCTGCAAATTCCTGATTGTCTCCAGAATGATTTTTTCCACCTGGGCCGGGTCTGAGGAATAATCAACGCCAACGCTCAGTGACGAGCCCTTCCAGTTGTCGTCAAGCCCGCGCGAGAAATTAACAATCAGCGTGTTGCACATCATCTTGTTGGGCACATAATAAGTAGAGTTTCCGCGGGTGCGGATGCGGGTGGTGCTCCACCCGATCTCCTCCACAAACCCCTTGATTGTGCCGTTCTCGTTGTCGAGCGCGATGTATTCGCCCACCCTCACCGGCTTGTTGCTCAAGAGCTGCATCCCTGAGAAGAAATTGGTCAGAGTGTCCTGCAATGCCAGGCCCACGGCCAGTCCGGCGATTCCAAGTCCGGCCAGAAGCGGCATGAGTATGCCCAGGAGCCCGAAGTGGCCCAAAAGCATGGTGAGCGTGATGAGATAGACCAGCCCCACCAATATGCGCCGCATCATGGGGAACGCGTCGCTGGAGATGGAGCCCGCGGTATCTCCGTGCCTCGCACGCAGCTGCGGGGCGAGTTCCTGATAATACCACCGCACCACTGCGTTTGCGACGCGCGCGGCGATGAGGCCGACCGAGGCGATGACGGCGCCGCCGAACCAGTCCGACCACGGATGAGCGAACGGCTGCGCGAGCGGGAAGGCCGATTCCCCGAACGCCCAGACGGCGAAGAGCAGGGCGCTGATGTGCACCGGCCGGGGCAGGCCGTCTATGACCAAATCGTCCAGATTTGTCTTGGTCTTGGCGGTGATGGGCTTGAGGACGTGGCGGATGACCAAGAGCACGATTTCAGCAATCAGGAACACCAGCACCGCCATCGCGAGGGCCGGCCCCCACGTGTTTATGGCGCTGCCGGCCGCATCCTGCAGGATGGCCAAATCAAAGCCGCTCATTGCCGCCGTGATGTTTCCGAATATATCCATCTTGCCCAACCCCGCCTTGCATCTCCTGTCGAAAGCAGTAAACTCTGGATAAATTAAAGACTATATCGGCATCCACCCTGCTTGTTTGTTGGAATTCGACCCGATACAATCAGAATGCTCTTTATGAGAACGGCGATATTGTGATGGGTCATGCGAATTTGTTCAAACCCTGCGCAGAAAGACACGTCATTAATGTGAACTACCGCATCTCGAAAGGTGCGACTTCAGGCGTCCGTTCCGATTGAATCTCATCCGTCCTGTTCAGGGCCAGTCCACAGGTGGCCCCGCTTGAGCCCATATGGGGCAGAAGCCTCTTTCCGATATTGATGGCACCATTGAGGTCAGCGTTGTATTGGCCGCAGTTTTTGCAGACAAAACAACCCTGACTTCTGCGCCGGCCTTCCGTGCCGCAGATATGACAGGTGCGGCTGGTCATTCTTTCGTCCACAGCCGCAACCGGAATGCCCAAAAGAGCGGCCTTGTATTCAATCATCGACCGCAGCTTGAAAAAAGGCATGGAGGAAACAATCCGGTTGAACCGTTTTCCTTTGCCTCTGGCCCCTTTGCGGATGCCGCGCAGATTGCCCAGAGCAATGCAGGAATTTGAGGCAGCAGCCGCATCCACAATCCGGCGGCTGACATTATGGAGAATATCGTTTACTCGAATTTTCTCCTGCTCTCCAATCCGTTTCATTACTTTAGGCAACTTACGCTCCTGCAGTCTCGTTCTGAGCCAGGCATGGTGCCTTCGTATTCCCCTGATTTCCCGTCCAAGAAACATCGGTTTCATTGCTTGGCCTTCCCGCAGCAGCACCGCAGTTGCGGGGGTCCGCTCGCCGATATCAATGGCCAGGACAGAGGAAAAATGAGTTTTGAAATTGGTAGGGATTTCGTAGACAAGATTGAGGAAGAATTTGCCATTTCTTTTGAATAATCTGCTCTCGCACAATTTGGCATGGGTTGGAATAAGGCGGTGGGGCTTGAAAGGAATTCTGATGCCGCCTCTCTGACCCGCTACCGGGAGTTTGAGAAAGTAGAAACTCTTGCTTTTTCGCACATTAATGAGGTCATTCCGCAAACTCAATGGGTATTCTGCGCCTTTCTTGATTTTCTTGTAGAAGCGCAGGGCCTGTTGTTTGTGGGCAGAATAGAGCGAGGCGGTTCCGCCTTGCAAAACAGTCTGGAGATTGGCATACTCCTTGTCGAGAAGCTGCTGCTTGCGCTTGGTGAGTTTGATGAGGCCGCAGCAGATTGTCAGACGCATGATAATCTGACGATATGGGGCGCATTTAAGGTTTGGAAAGGGTGACTTTCCGCTCGTTCCGAAAGAGAGGAGATTCGTGTTTCATCCGACTCCTGAAAGACGCAGGTTTTCGCGTGAACAAATCAATATAAGATATCCGGCTCCCATAGAACTCCATGACCCGCACATCCTCTTTGTTGCTCCTGACGGCCGTCCTCATCGTGCCGCTCCTCATCTTCCTCTCCGGCTGCCTCAACAGCGGCTGCACGACCGACAAGCAGTGCAAGGACTGGCAGACATGCAACTCCGCCACGCGCGTCTGCGTGGGCAAGAGCGGCACCTGTACTGTCGACGCGCAGTGCAACGACACGCTCAAATTCTGCGAGCCGAGCAGCCACATGTGCAATTACCTGGACAACAAGTGCCGCGATGACGGCGACTGCGGCGCGTGGCAGCTGTGCGCGTCGAGCACCAACGACTGCAAGCCGAAGGCCGGCTTCTGCGATTCCGACTCGTTCTGCGACCAGACCAACGAGCGCTGCGACCCCGCCAAGCACGTCTGCGTGCCGAAACTTGGCCGCTGCCGCAACAGCTTCGACTGCCTTGATTACCAGACCTGCGACACGCCGAGCCGCACATGCCAGCCCCTCATCGGCCGCTGCGATTTGGAGACCGACTGCCCCGGCTGGCAGGCCTGCAACGCCACCACCAACTACTGCCAGGTGCGCACCGGCTTCTGCCAGAACGACCTCGACTGCGGCACGTGGCAGGTGTGCGACGGCGATTTGCACCGCTGCCGCCCCGGCCCCGGCTCCTGCGAGAGGGACGCGGAGTGCAGCCAGTGGGAGCTGTGCAACGGCCAGAACCACAGGTGCGAGCCGAAGCGGGGCCTGTGCGGCTCCTCTGCCGACTGCGAGACGTGGCAGGTGTGCGACGCATCCAACCGCCGCTGCGTCAGCCGCCCCGGCCTCTGTTCGGTGGATTCCGAATGCGGCCCGGCCGAGATGTGCGACACAGGCCGGCATGCGTGCGTGACGCGGCCCGGCTTCTGCAAGACCGCGGCCGACTGCCCCTACAACCAGCGCTGCGACAACGACGCGGGCTCGCCCACGGCGTATAGGTGCATAAACGTCATCTGCACCAAGAATTCCGACTGCCCGGGCTCGACGTGCGACATCACCATCCAGCGCTGCCGCGGCAAATAGAAAATAAAGAAAAAATACCTGACTTTCGGGTTCGGGCTGCCTCTCGAGAGCCGCTTTAACCATTTCTTTTTATTTTTTGTCCCCGAAATAGGGCTACAACGCCCGGCCTTTCTTGTGCGCGGCCAATTCCGCGCCTTCTATGGCTTGTTTTGCGGCTAACGACCGACCTATGGTGATATCACATGGTAGACCAATTCAACGACGAGTGGGGACCGGAGCGCGTGCTCAAGGTATACGACCCCAAGCACAACGTGCGCGGCGTGCTGGTCATCGACAACACGGCCCGCGGCCCCGGCAAGGGCGGCATGCGCCTTGTGCCCGACATAACGACGCAGGAGGTCTTCGGCCTCGCCCGCGCCATGACGTGGAAGAACGCTTTGGCGGACATCCCGTTCGGCGGCGCCAAGGCCGGCATCAAAGCCGACCCCAAAAGCGTCAACAAGGAAGAGGTGATGCGCTCCTTCGCCCGCCTGCTCGCCCCCGTTGTTCCCAAATACTATA
>CAYIMK010000038.1:0-6641 GCA_964364595.1 Microcaldota archaeon
GGGTGCGGCGGGTCGCGGAATTTGCCTAGCGCCTCCAATTCCTGGGCCATCACCCGGCCCGCCACGCATGGGATGGGATGGAAGACGGATGGGCGGGCGGAACCCGCGCTGGCCGCCGGCCCCATTTGGAGCGGACGGCCGAAGCCAACCACAGATGCGTGGCGGCGGTGCGCGCAGGAGAATGCGTCGAGCACGAAAAGCTGGCAGAGGGGGCCGAGCTTGGACACCAGTTCGCTTTTGCCGCCATTTTTTTCATATTTTGTTTCATCGTCGAGATAGCGCACATTTTGGAGCAGCATGACTTCGCCGTTTTTGAGGGCCCGAATCGCGGCTTTTGCTTTCTCCCCGCACACGTCATCAACAAAACGAATTGAGGGACCTTTTCGGTTGGTGGTGGATTTTTTTGCCAGTTTTGCCGCTTCTTTTTCCAATAATTTGGCGTGAGGAGCAAGAGAAATGAAATCAGCATCGCCTTTTCTTCCTTGATGGGCCAAGAGAACGGTTTTCGCACCCCTAGAGGCCAAATCCAGAACAGTGCGCGCATGCGCACTGATGCGGGGCGAGAGGAGAGGCTGCCCCGTCTTTTCATAGAATGGGCAGTTGAGGTAGATGCGGCAGAAAACGACCCGCCCGCGCAGGGGCACGTCGTCCAGAGACAGGAACGGATGGATGGATGGCATAATGACTCCTCGAACTTGATTTTACTTCAGGAACTTCTCGGTCTGAATCGGGCCGTGTTCAAACTTCCAGTCGCGCACCAAACCTTGGCAGTCGAAATCCATGATGCTTTTGTTCTTCTGAGTGTAGATGGAGGTTTTGACCTGCTCGTCCGTGGAGGGCGCGTCGAGCTGGACGGAAAAGGCGAGGCGGACAAATGGTGAAATGCCGCCGCTTGCGTTGGTTATTGGATTGGAGAATGCGCGCAAGCCTGCATCGAGTTTGAGGTTGGCGTTGATGAGCAGATCCCCCAACGACCCCTGGTAATATTTGTAGGCCACACTGGCGCCGAAATCATTCACCGGCCCCCGCAGGCTCTGGTCATATGCCCACGATGCCTGCCCTGCCCATTTGCCTTCAGGGCTGGCATACAGCGCCCGCAGGCGGATGCGCTTGAGGCTGGTGGAATTGAGCTGCCATTCGTTGTCAAATGATGCGAAGAGGGTGCCGATGGAGGCGTTGAATATTTTTGACAATGGAATCCCGGTTCCGAGCCCGAAACGCAGGTCGGCGATTGGGACAGGATTGAGGTAATTCGGATTGCCGGTTGAAGGGTCGTCGTAGATGTTGTAGCGAGCGCCCTCTTTCCTGATTCTGAAAGTCCGCCCGCCTTTTGCAGCCACGACAATTTCGGAGCCTTTCATTTCTGCGATGTTTTTTCGCGCGTTAGCATCCAGCGGCGCGCCGAATGCGTCGAATTCCGACTGCACGGCCGCGAGGCTGTTTAGGGGCGTGAAATTTATCGGGGGAGGATTGACGAGGGCATCGACATCCAGCCCCATGTTTTTGAGCCGGCCAGCCAAATCCGGTCCGCCGGCCATGCGCTGCCAGAACCAGTTGACGCCCTTAAGCGCGTAATAATAATCTCCGAGCGACGGACTCAGATCCAACTCGGCCCACACAGTTGTTTTTTGGCTCAGGTTTTTTTCAGCCAATATTTTTGCGCCAAGAGTCCAGACCGGCATGGTGCCCGGGTATTCCTTGGCCGAGAAGCCGTACTTGCTGTTGCTCGGCTCCATGTAATTGCCGATTTCTGCGCTGAGCGGGCTGGCACCGAACAGCGCTCCGGTGTTGAAGATGCCGCCAAGCGCCAGATTATACCCCAACGAGACGCGCCAGGTGGGGCTGGAGAGCGCAATCTTGTCATATGCGTGATGCAGGTAGAGGGTGAGGGCATTGCGCAGGGTGAAATTTAACGGGGCCCAGTCTATGTAGAGCGGAGATGAGATTTGCGGCAGGATGCGGCCGCCTCCCCATCGCTCGTAGCCGCCCGGCGCGTAATGGGCATAGAATTCAGTCTGCTGATGCCCGTCCTCCGTGTAATTGTCATACGCCACTCCGAGCCAGTGCTGGGCGCGCAGGGCATGGAGCAGCCCGCGGTCTTTGAGCTCGCTGACCCAGCTCTGGCCCTTGTAAAGCAGGATGCCGGGGAGCGTCTCCCATAACATGGCGCCGACGGCTGCCGAGCCGTAGGTGATGGCAGACCTCCCGAAGAGGTCGGCCTGCGACGGATCCTGTCTCGCCGCTGCGCGGAAAACGCGCGATTTGAAATAATTTTCCCACGCGCGCGACCAGCCAAGCGAATTTGTGCGGAAGGTGTCCATGTCCGTCTTGAGGAAATTGCCGGTGGCATCAGAAATCAGCGTTTCGGCCGCCCGCGAAACATCGGAGCCGCTGAGCTTGCCTGCCGCCGTCCACAACGGCTTGGAAAGAAGGTAATTGTCGGCCTCTGCTGCATCGGGCCATCTTTGCAGCAGCCATGAGAAATAGACTGGGGATTTCATCCAGCCTTCGGAGCCGAATACGCCGCCCCATGTTTCGATGATGCCTTTGGTGACTGTGAGCCGCTCCCAGTCGCTTGGGAACTGCCATTTCTTGGGCTGCTTGATGGAAGCGCCGTATTCCATCCATGGCGTTGCCATGAGCGGTAAATTCGCGCTCAGGCGCCACGGGTACGTGGTCGTGGCGATTGGAACCTGAAGCATCGTCCGATTAATCTGCTCGCTCACGGACGGCGGCTTGGTTGGAGGGGGATAGAATACGTCGAGCTGGCCGGTCCATTCCCATACTGCTTGGGACTCTGGCGTCTTTTGGCCGGGAGCAGAGGATGACCTGACCGACTCGGCCTGAGTGTTGCCGTATAGGTAGGTTGGCACCAGAATCTGCAGCGGAGAGCCGATGTAATTTTTCCAGTCGGCCGCGAACTGGGCGGTGAGCGTGATTTCATAGGCCTTCCTGGCCGCATTGTAGGCGAGGGGGCCCGGCGTGAAATGCCCGCCGTTGAGTTTTTGGAGCGAGCGCGAAACGCGGCGGGAGAACACCCGGGCCCGCAGCTTGTTCTTGGGGTCAGGGCCGCTGATGAGCAGGGTGGTGGAAAGTTCGGTGATTTGATTGTTGAACGGATTGGTGCGCACGAAACTGTTCTGGCGGTCCACTTCGTAATTGCACGCAAGCGTCTGGGGCAGGAGTGAGCCGAGCACCACTATGCGGGCGATAGGGCCCAGCGCCACGTGCGCCAGCAGCATCTCGCGCGACTCGTATGATTCTGGCGTCTGCGACAGGTTGTTTGCAAGAGAGACCAGATAGTCAGCCAGCTCGTCGCGCGCGTTGGCGCTTTTCTTGGGGTCGGGGTCCGAGATGCCGTCGATGAAGCCCTGGATTTTCTGCCTTGTGGAGTGGATGAAGGCGAGTTTGAGGGAGGAGTCGGCTGGTGACATGGAATCCGCCACCGCATGCTGAATCTCGGGGCTGGCCGTCTTGAGCAGCTCCACGACCCCGGCGAAGAGCTGACCGGAGTCATCGGCCACCGCCGGAATGTTCGCGGCCCACCAGGACAGGCGCTGGAGGAGGACGCCCTTGTCCGGCATGTAGGGGTCCATGTTGGTCCGGCCGTAGTTGACCCCCCAGCGATGGCCGCCCTTCTCGCTCAGGGCTCCTCCCAGCTTGTCGTTGCCGACAGACATCCAGCGTTTTGACTTCCAGGTCGCGTCGGTGGATGCAATCAGGATAAGGGAGTCGATGTCGTCACGGAAAAGGGCGAGTGAAAGGTCCTTGATTTCGCGGTCTTCGGCCGCGTCGGTGGATAGGGTGTTTGTCTGGAAATAGGCGCCAAGCATCTCGTGGGTTTTGTCCATGATTTTGAACAGGTCCAGTTTTGGAGAATTTGGAAGCATCTGCTGCTTGAGCCAGCCGCTCAGCGCGTCAATGACGTTTTTCACGATTGCGTTGACCTGATCGGGATTATCAGGGATGACTGCGGCCAGGTCAACCCGCAGAGCATCAGCAGCGAGCGGGATGCCGATGGAAACGAGGGACTTGTTGAAACGCGCCTCGTTCTCAGGCCCAACGTCAACGCCAGACTCCCAGCCGCGGCGCATGACAAGAGGCGGAAACGAGGCTGGCTGGTACGTTGTGATGCTCCACGCCGTCACTCCTGCTCTTAGGTAATAGCCGAACGGCTGGTTGCATTCATCAACGCCCATGACCTGGCGCCCCAGCGGTATGCCGATCTGCTCCCATGCAGGCAGGCGGGAAACAGAGTACGCGGGGGCGGGGCCGTTGCGGAGGTAAAAATCAACCAGGTCGTTGAATTTGGCTCCTATCAAACGGTCTTGAAGAACCTGAATCGGCCGGCCAGTATTGTGAGGAGACGGGAAAGTGGCATATGGGAACCAGGGTTCGCTGACAGGTGGACTCACGAAAACATGACGCACGGGCACTATTTAAAACTCTCCCGACGGGGCGGCGCAAAGCCGAAAGCTCATGGTTGGATAAATCCATTCGTGAGAGTGCCGGTTGAATCCATCACGCCATGCTCGACCATCCATTCGCGCCCAAGCTTTGACTCGAAGTAACGGATTTCACGCTCAAAGTATTGGGGCATGAGGCGCATGTAGTCCTCATCCCAATACTGCTTGTCTTGAGTGTAGAGGACGAAATCCGAGGCGGGGGAGGCCTTGTCGATGAGGGCATCGCCGGAGACCGAACCGCGCAGGCGCGGAAGGTATTTGGCATACCTCGCGTCGGCGAGATTGAGCATGGGCGCCAGCCAGTCGTTTGCATCGCGCTTCTTGCTCGGCTTGATGGCCATGTCCGGCGCCCATACCTCGAAGGAGGCGGAAGAGACGCCGGCGGCATCCAGCAGCTTCTGAAAACGCTTCACATGGCCCGAACCCATCTGGACCAGCAGCCGCTGGCCGGGGTGGAGGCGGAGCTGCTCCAGAACGGATGCCAGCATGTCCACGTTGGCGAGGTCGATGTAGCGGCAGAGGTCTGGATTGGGTTTATGCATGAAATTGTATTTCGGCTGTTTCCGATCAGGACTCAGCGCGACCAGGTCCATATCAAGCGCGCGGGCTTGGGAGAGAAGCAGCATGAGAGAATACCGTGTGTGGGGGCCGCGGGGCCAGGAAGTATAGACCACTGCCTGGGTGAGCAGGTTGGGCTGCCCCGTCGTGCAGAAAGCGGTGAGGGAATCCTGGCCCTCTTTGTGGAATTCCTCGATAAACACCGAGCCAATGTTGAGGGGCGAGCGTAATTGGCGCAGAAGCTGCGTGCCTTTGTCCCGGCCCAAATCAAAAGTGTGATCCATGCCCTGAATGATGACCTGCGCGTGCTCGAGGCGGCGCACCAGCGCCGGGGTGGTGGCCGGCTCGACAGAAAGACCGGGGATGGAATAGGAGGCGGGGCCGGATTTTGAGATGGAAGAAGGACCGAGTGCGCTCTTCTCGATTTTGTCTTTTTCTTTATTGAAATCGTGGGCTGTGGAGGGGGCGGGCGCGTGAATTTTGGGGTTTTTTGAGAGGGCGGCCTGAGGACTGAAGATGGCGGCTGCGCCGATGGCCAGGCCCGCGACGACGCTGACCAGTGTATTTCTCACCCCGTTTGCCATACTGGGTTTACGCAGGCAGGCTTTATTAACTTTGTGTCTATTGCTATATTAATGTGTATTTAAAGACAAGGCAGGGGCACGGCAGACGAAACCTATAAAGCCCTTGTTAGGCAAGCGAGCATGACCAAGTGCGAGAAGACGCGAGGTGAATTTCATGAAGGTTGCCATCAACGGTTTCGGCCGCATAGGGCGCATCATCGTGCGTGCCGCATGGCAGCGCGGCCTGTTTGGAAAGAAATTCGACCTCGTGGCCATCAACGACCCCGGCGGGGCGGAGCAGGCGGCGCAGCTGCTCAAATACGACTCTGTTCACGGCAAATTCGAGGCGGAAGTAAAGGCAGGGGCGGATTTCATCTCGATAGACGGCATCAAAATCCCGATTCTTATGGAGCGCGAGCCGGAGAAGCTCCCTTGGAAGAAGCTGGGCGTGGACACGGTGCTGGAATGCACCGGCGCTTTCACCGACCGCGAGGGCTGCTCGCGGCATTTGACGGCCGGCGCGCAGAAAGTGCTGCTCTCCGCCCCCGCCAAGAAAGGAGGTGCGGACGTGAGCATAGTGCCGGGAGTGAACGAGAAGGCGTATGACAAAAAAAAGCACACGATTGTTTCCATGGGCTCCTGCACCACCAACTGCCTCGCGCCGGTGGCCAAGACGCTCAATGACAACTTCGGCATAGTGGAGGGGTTCATGACCACGTGTCATGCCTACACCAACGACCAGCGCATTCTGGACGTTGGGCACCGCGACCCGCGGCGCGCCCGGGCGGCCGCCATCAATATCATTCCGACGACGACCGGGGCCGCGAAGGCGATTGGCGAGGTGCTGCCCGAATTGAAGGGCAAGCTGGACGGCTTGTCGCTTCGAGTGCCCATTCCCTGCGGCTCGATTAACGATTTGTCGGTGACGCTCGCCAAGCCGGCCTCGCGCGATGAAATAAATGCGGCGCTCAAGAAAGCGTCAGAGGGGGCGATGAAGGGCATCATCGAGTATTCCGAAGAGCCGCTGGTGTCCTCCGACATTGTGGACAATCCG
>CAYIMK010000039.1:0-5037 GCA_964364595.1 Microcaldota archaeon
CGGCTGCGCCGGAAGAGGCGGATTGAGTTTTTGTTTCCGGAACAGGCGATGCGGCGGTTTCTTCGACCGCGTTCTTTCCTTCGGAGGTTATGGACAATTTCTCTGAAATGTGCGTGCGCTCGCGCACAAGCCCGCGGCGGATGAGGTCGGGAAGGCGGGCTTGGTCTATGGATGAGAGTGAGGCGGCGGACGGAAGGGTGAAACGGCCCTTGTCCTCCAAAGCGGCGCGGCCCGCATCGGTGAGCGACACCTGTTTGTCTGGCGTGATTTCAACAAGTTTGGAGCGGACTGCGACGGCCATGCCGACGCCGATTTGAGATTTGTCGAACGAGGCCATGGCCTTGGGGCCGCCGGCCAGTTGGATGAGGAGCCACAGCTCAGGCAGGCCGTCTTTTTGCGCCTGCGCCCCCTGCGGGGTGTATTCGAGGAGCTTGGTCTCTTCGCGCTCTACTTCGAGCATGCCGGCCGCTCGCAGCTGTTCGGCCGCGCGGCGCAGGGCGTCGGGGCTCTCGGAAACTGAACGGGCGGCCTCATCGATGAGCAGATGATTCGGCTGCAAGGCGAGCAGCTTAGCTTCGAGCGGACTGAGAGGTGGAACCATGCCAATCAGCCCGTGCGCAGATGGTGCAGCCACAGCACCGAACCCAGGGCAACGGCGGCCAGCAGGATGAATGCCGCGCCCTGCGGGGAGAAGAACGTGGTGAAGATGCCGGTCTGCAGGGCGGAGAAGTAGGAGAATATCTCGGATTCCAGCGAATCTGCACGCTCGAACGACAGCTCAAAACCCGAGAGCGGCTCGTTCCACATGAACTCCCGCTCGATGCCCCGATACTCGCTGCTGGGGTCTACGCGCGAGCGGTCTGCCTCGTTCTCAAGGCTGCTGGGCGGCTGGCTGAACCTGATTGAGATTGCGTCCCGCGGCAGGACTACGAGCAGCTGGATTTGCGAGCTGAGGAGGATGTCACCAGTGGACGAGCGGGGGAGCGAAAACGCACTCGGCAGGAGAGTGTAGCGGACGGTGCGCGGTTTGTAGGGGTCCATCACCACGATGCCCGGCTTGCCTTCGCCCGGCGGGTAGACGTCGTATTCGAGTACGAGAGTTGCAAGGCAGGTGCCAACCGCCTGGTTGCAGCTGTCCACTTCGCGCGAGCGCACGCGCAGGTTGCGCAGGTCCAGGTTCGCGCTGTTGATGTGGGTGCGCAGGTCGGTGATGCCGGTGCGGCTCATCCACGAGGAGAGGTCGTTGTACTGCATGGACCGCTCATAGAGGTCGATTGACTGGGTGTCGTTGATGAAGAGGCGGACCGTTTCAGCCACGTGGGCCGTGCCGTCAGGATAGACGGTGACCGCCACCTCAAGCGAGCGCAGGGTGAAGCCGTTCGGGTTCGGAGCGGCCAGGATGATGCTTGAGAGCAGGAGCAGGCCCCACCATATCACGAACAATCGCATGCAAGGCTGGGCGTCGGCCAGCCTTATATAGATTTGTTGAAGGGGGCGAAAAGAGGGGCTGGATGGTATTTGGTGTTCATTTGAGGCAGGTTTTTGCGGGCTTTTATGGCCTATACTTTTAAACACCACAAGCGTTGGGGGTGTGGGAGGAGATGCTATGAATTCAGTCCAGTATCTGGGGCATTCGGCGTTCCGCATCCAGCTGGAAAACATCGTCTGCCTCACCGACCCGGAGATGGCCGACACTATTTTGGGCGCCAAGCGCACGCAGGCATCGGCGCTGGACCCGCACAGCGTGCGGGAATGCGACCTTATCTTTCTCACCCACGAGCAGCCGGACCACTGCGAGCCCGCCGTGGTCAAGGAAATCGCCGAGCGCACGTTCGCAACAGTCATCGCGCCGAAGCCCGCGCTGGCAAAAATCGACATCTCCGAGCGCTTCAAGGTCGACGTGCGCGTTGGCGACAAATTCACCATCAAGGGACTTGACATCGAGGTCATCAAGGCGGTCTATCCGCAGGCCGCCTACCCCGTCGGATATCTGCTCCGCTCGCCGCATTACAGCATTTACCATGCAGGCGCGACATATTCGTTCCCCGACATGAACCGCATCCGGCCCGACGTCGCCCTGCTGCCGATTGGCGGCACCTACACCATGGACCCATTCGCGGCGGCGAACGTGTGCAAGGAGATGCGGCCCAAGTACGCCATCCCCATGCACTTCAACACGACCGAGCGCATCCGCCAGGACGTGCGCGAGTTCGCCGACGACGTGGGCGGGCACACCAAGGCCGTCGTGCTCGGGCCCGGCCAGACGGCGAAGCTCCCATAGAGATTTTATTTTCCCTCCGGGAAAAAAACCTCGGAACAATCAACGGCCCGCGGGCCGTTGATGCCCCCAAGCCCGAAGGGCTTGAGGGAAGAAAAGGAGAATTGCTGGCGCTTCGCGCCAGAAAGCAAGCAATATTAACATTCGTTCCAACATAATATGCATAAGCGCGCAAGCGAAGCACATCAGCTGCTTTTCGCCAAAACAGAGGTGTGGATATGATTACCGGGATTCGCATTGACAAGGTCGAGGCATGGCGCGAGAAACCGGCCGAGATTCGCGGCCTCGACATCAACATCAGCGTGGATACAGTCAGGGTTACCGGCCCGGAGGTGGAGGTCGACTTCACCTACATGGCCACCTACCCCGAGGCGACGGGCTCGCTCGCGCTGAAAGGGCGCATGGCTGACGAGACGCAGAAGCTCCTCATGTCATATGTTGCCGAGACGGGAAGCAGCACGGGGCACCTGCCAGACGGCGTGACGCTCTCGCGCTGGGACGTCGGCCCCGCCACCATGGAGGCCGAACTGATGTTCAGCGGCCTGCCGGTTTCGCCTGCAGGAAAGGCGCCCCCGACGCTCCGTTTCAAGGCCGGACTCGAGAATGACGAGCAGCGCCAGCTGGCCATGAGCATCAAGGAGAAGATTGCGGCCAAGGGAAAACTCTCCGCCATCATCTCGCTGCGCAACATTTCCATGAACGGCATGGACATCGGCATGGAAGTCGTGCCCGCCCCGGTGGGCGTGCTGCGCATGTCCGGCGCGCTGCTCTCGCACGAGGATGCGAAGACGGCCAAGGACATCTCTGCGGGGTGGACGGCCGACCGCCGGCTGCCGGACGCATTCTCCGAGCTGGTGCTCAACGCCATCAACTTCACCTGCGGCACCAACGGAGTTCTGGTGGTGCGCCCAGTCAACCTCGCCCCGCCCATGGTTCCCCCGCGCATCCAGCTGGGACAGGCGGGCAGCGCGAAAGCCGGCACGGCCGCGCAGTAAAAAAACAAAAACGAGAAAAAATCTTTCTTTATTTTTTAGTTCCTTTTTCTACCCGTGTTTTAAAAACTCCCAGACCCATGAGTATTTCCTCAACCCGATGAATATTCCATCAGCCCTCATGAATATCCCATCATTTCCGCATGAACATTCCGTCATCCAAACGCTGCAGGCGAACACATGACTTCCCCGACCATCCCCCGCACCATGAGCACGCAGCACCCAGACAACGTGCAGATTCCCTTCTTTTCCGAAGAGGCGGTGCTTGGGGCTGACAGCGAAATCAGGGAGGCGTATTACGCATTCTCGCATCTGGGCTGCCACGAGCAGATGTGGGATTTCGAGGGCAAGGAGAATGACAGCCACGTGGTGGCGAAACTGCTCAGCCGCTACGGGGATTATTTCAAGACGCTGCCTTTGGGCCGTGACTATCGGCTGACGTTCCGTCTTCCCAACCCTGCGGTCGAGCCAAGCCAGGGCTAGGTGCTGCTTGAAGCTCTGGAGTCCATCCCGCGCCAGTATGACGTGGCGCAGGCCATGGGAATAGAGGTGCCGCCCGTCTTTGAAATCATTTTGCCGATGACAACCAATGCGGCCGAAATACGCCGCATCTCGGCTTATTACCGCAAGTTCGTGACAGGAAAGGCGAAGCAGACCATACTGGACGGAGAAGCGACAACAATCGAGGATTGGGTTGGCGATTTCGCGCCCGCCTCAATCAACGTCATCCCGCTTGTGGAGGACAAGGACAGCTTGCTGGCTGCCGGAAAGATTGCGCAGGACATCATCGGGGCCGAGAAGCCAGAATCCTTGCGCGTGTTTTTGGCCCGCTCCGACCCGGCGCTCAACTACGGCTCGGCCGCGGCCATATTGTACAACAAGATTGCGCTGGAGAAACTGTACGAGGCGCAGGAGAAGACCTCGGTGCCCATCTACCCCATCATCGGAGTTGGCTCGGCCCCGTTCAGAGGCAACCTGCGCCCATCAAACCCCTCGAACTGCCTGGCCGAATACCCGTCAGTGCAGACGTTCACCATCCAATCCTCGTTCAAATACGATTATCCCGAGGTGAGGGTGCGCGAGGCGGTCTCGCAAATCAACGCGCATGCGCCGGGCAAGCCGCTCGCGGTGGACGAGAAGCGCTCGCTGGCCCTGGCGGCTCTTATTGAGAAGGAATACCGCGCGCAGCTGGTGCAGCTGCAGCCGTTCATCAGCGCGCTGGCCAAGGCCGTTCCGTCGCGGCGCACCCGCCGGCTGCACGTGGGCCTGTTCGGCTACTCGCGCTCGGTGGAAGGGCTGATTATGCCGCGCGCGATTCCGTTCTGCTGCGCGCTCTATTCCATCGGCATCCCGCCCGAATTGCTGGGATTGTCGGCTTTGTCGGACCAGCAGTGGGACGATTTGCACGAATTGTATGTAAAAATCGACGAGGATTTGGCTGATGCGCTCGCGTTCGCCAACCCGGCCAACTTCTCAATTGCCGGCCCGTATTTGGAATCGCGCCTGAAAAGCGCGTTCGAGCGCGCGGGAGTGGAAGGACGGGCCGACCATGCGGCCCTCACCACCAAAATCAAGGCGGACTTGATTTCAAACAATATGAACACGCTGGGTGAGGGGATTTTGGAGGCGGCAAGGATTAGGGGATTTTTGGGCTAAGGAAGAACCAGAACAAAAATCAGATAGTTCTTTTCAATCCGTCCTCGGCCGCAATCACGTGGGGGAAAATCTTTTTCGCCTCCTCCACCAGAGGCGCGGGGTCGCGGTAGC
>CAYIMK010000039.1:5047-6605 GCA_964364595.1 Microcaldota archaeon
GTGATGACCGGTTCCCTCAGATGCAGCGGGACGAAGAAGCTGCTTCACTTTGGCTTCTTTGGCCGTCTTGGCTGCATCTGCCGCAGTGGAATGCGCTTTCTCGTCGGCCAGAGCGCGCTGCGTTTCGTCGAAAGTGGAGTCGTGGATGAGCAAATCCGCGCCTTTTGCAGCGCGGGCCAGCTCGTGCGAATAGGAGGTGTCGCCGCTGTATGCAATCATCTTGCCGGGCTGCACGTAAGTGACCTCTTCGAGCTTGATGGTTTTCTTGCCTACTTTGACAGAACCGGCCCGCTGAATTTCCTTGAACATGGGGCCGGCCAGTCCGAGGTCTTTTGCCTTTTTCTCATGGAAGCGGCGGCGGTCGCGCTCGCGGATGATGAACGAATAGGCGTTCACGCGCGGGCCGTGGTTGGCTGGCAGGACGAAAACGTCGTGATTATTGATCGAGAAGAGCGGCGGCTTGGAGCCGAGCTCCTCTTTTTTTATCTCGTGCACCGAGAATATTTCACGCGGGCCGAAAGAGGAGAGGAAACGGCCCGTGCCCGGAGGGCCGAAGACCTGTATTGGTTCGAGGCGGCCCGACAAGCGCAAGGTCTCGCCAAGGCCGAAAAGGCCCAAGAAATGGTCGAGGTGCAGATGCGAGAGGAAGACGGCCTTGACCTGCGCGTAGCTCACCCCGTGGCGCATCATCTGCCGCTGCGTGCCCTCGCCGCAGTCGAGAAGCAGCACGTCGCCCTCAATCCTCACCGCGATGGCAGGGAGGCTGCGCTCAGGGGTGGGTGTGGAAGCGGAACAGCCCAAAACAACTAAATCCATCATAGGTAAATGGGGGCTGGGAGGGTTTATAGGGGCTGCGCCGCATGCCGGCGGCCGGAAAAGCTAATAAACATGATTTTACATGAATTATATCACATTAGAATTTCAAACCTAGATGAACCGCCATGTACTCGTACGATATCAAACCCATCCGTATCACGCTTGCTAACCGGCAGGGGACCCCCTGCATAGATGTCCCGCGCGAGCGCATCAGCGACGTGTTCGAGCGGCTGAAGGCCGAGGTGCTGACTGGCCACATCAACAAAGACGGCGGACTTGATGGGGGAGGCCGGGAGAAACTGCGGCAGCTTCACGGCCAGAATCCGCGCCTGGTCGTGCTGACGGCCGCTTTGGAGGAAGTCGCCCAGACCCGCGCCAAAAAGGAGGACGAGCTGTCCAGCATCCGGATGGACCTTGCCCGCGAGCGGGAGCGCGAAGCGCCCGTCAAAAAGGAGATCTGCCGGCGGGAGAAGAAGGTCGCGAAGCTGCTGGATGAAATCCGGCAGATGGTCGGAGAGAGGGCTGAGGCGGCGGGCGGGGAAGGAGAGGCGCTGGCCAAGACGAAGCAGATGTATGAGGACATGCTGGAAATAGACGCGCAAACGCGGCTGGAAACCGAAGAGGAACCAAAGCCGGAAGGAATTGGAAGGATAAACCGGATTACGCTCTCGTGTGTTCGGGCAAGCGCTGCCTTGTTGCACAATTCAACGGGGGCATAGCATATGCTAAGCCCCCAATCCGA
>CAYIMK010000040.1:0-6529 GCA_964364595.1 Microcaldota archaeon
GCTATCTCTTATACACGCAAAGCACGTCCCCATCCTGCAACACGTGCTCAAGCCCGACTTTCTGCCCGGGGAATTTGGCCGAGGGGCCCCACACCTGCGCGTAGCGGAAGAGCTTCTTCAAATCGCGGTGCAGGCGCTCGCAGGCGTCGGCGATGGTGGAGCCATTGCGCATCATCATGGGCGCCGAATCCGCCTCTTCAGAGCGGCGCTTGGTGTAGATGCGAATCATCTTCAGCTTGTCCCAAATCGCCGCCTTCAAATCCTCGATGCCCTGCCCTTTTTCGGCCGAGAGAGGCACGAACTTGTAGGGGATTGCCTTGAGGAAAGCCGGCTGAACCAAATCAATCTTGTTTAGAACCGTGATGGAGACGGGGTATTTGCGCGTGCCCACCAGCACGTCGATGAACTGGTCCACCGTGCAGTCCTGGCGCATCATAACCTCGGCGTTGTGGATGCCGTGCTCGTGCAAAATGCCGACAATCATGCGCTCGTTGAGATGGGTGAGCTGCGCGGTGGCATGGATGTTGACGCCCCCGCGCAATTTTGGATGGATGAGCACGTTGGGCGGCGTCTGGTCCACCCGCAGGCCGATGCCTTCAAGCTCCTCAATGAGCTTGGGCCGGTAGTATGGGTCGAAGACGTCAAGAAGAAGAAGCACGAGGTCGGCGTTGCGGGCCACGGCCAGCACTTCCTTTCCTCTTCCGCTGCCCTCCTTTGCGCCGGCAAGGATGCCGGGCAGGTCCAGCAGCTGGATTTTTGCCCCCCGATAATCCAGCGCGCCCGGAACCACGGTCAAGGTGGTGAAGGCGTAGGCGGCTATTTTCGATTTGGCGCCGGTGAGGGCGTTGAGCATGGTGGACTTGCCGGTTGATGGCAGGCCGATGAAAACTACCGTGGCGTCGCCGGACTTTTTCACATCGAAGCTGGCAGAAGAGACGCCGCTCTTTTTTGGCGCGGCGATGGCTTTCTTCAAGTGGGCGATTTTGGATTTGAGGATGCCGATGTGGAACTCGGTGGCCTTGTTTTTCTGCGTGCGGCCCAGTTCTTCTTCTAGCTCCTTGAGTTTGTCGGCGCTGCCCATGAGATAAGTATGGACGGGGGAGAATAAGAGGGTTATGGATGGATAGGATTAGGCCGGTGCGTTTTGTCTCGAGGAGACGAAAAAGGCCAAAAACGGCCAGAAAAACCGTTCGGAGTCGACTTCGAACGGGGGCGGCTCGAGCCAATCGTCGGCCTTTCAGGCCGACGGTGCACCGACGGCTCAAAAGAGCCGTCGATTGCGCCCTTGCTTTTTTCTCGTTGTATTTGTCACCACCCTATAGGATGGATGAGCAAAGAGCGCGTTTTAGCGCCCCTCGCCTTCGGCCGCGCTCGTCTCGTCTGGGCTGGCGGATTCATTGGACTGGTTTTCCTCTTTCTCCGCCCCCAACACCTCATCCGGCTGGACGGCTTTTGGCTTGGGCGCGCGGCGGGCCGGAGGTGGGGAGGAACGAGGAGGCATCGATGGTTTTGGCATGCTAGGTTTTGCGGCTGGAGCAGGCGTTTTGGTACGGGACGCTGCGGCGGTGGCAGGACTGGATGCGGGGACGGGAGTTGATGCCGAGGCAGGTGCGGGGCGGGGTGCCGGAGGTGTTTTCTTCTCTTTCCTGGCCTGACCCGTGCTCTGCGCTGTCGCCTCGCGCTCGCTCAATTCGGCTGCCAGTATTTTGTTGAATTCGCCGGTCATCAGTTTGTCATAGGCGCCCCAGTCCGGCTCCTCGCCCGAATGCTCTTTGAGAATGCGGTTGGCGGCTTGCAGGCATTTGAGCACGAAGTCCAGCTCCACCAGCGCAGGCTCATTGTCGTCGACGGAGGCGCGGTACATCATGTCGTAGAGCTTGCCCTTGTAGAATGCCTCCATCACGTAGTCATTCACAGGCAGGCCGGTCTCGCCCGCGCGCCGCTGCAGGGCGGGCGGGGTGAATTTGAGTTTGAGTTTTTTGGAGATTGCGCCCAAGTCGGCGTTGTAGAGGTCGGGCGAGCTGGCTTCGGGCAAATCGCAGAAAAGGCAGTTCAGACCCGTGTGCTCGATGTCGTTGCCGCGCTTGAGGTCGAATGTCTGCACATACTGGTGCTTCTCGATGTCTGTCTCGTACTGGAAGCCCAGCATGCGGTAGACGCGGCTCTTGCGGCCGAAGCGCACCTTCTTCAAAAACGAGTAGCGGTCTGTGGAATACATCGAGGCGGCCGGCATGCCGAACACCAGTTCGAGGCGGTCCTGGATGTCCTTGAGCGACTGGGCGTGCAGGTTGTAGAGAAGGAAGATGCCCGGCTGGGTGTTGAGCATGTTGATGACGCCCTGAATGGCGGTGCGGGAGCGGATTTCGTTGATGATGACGCACGAGTCACCCATGCGCAGGGAAGCGTTGGTCATGGAAACGAGGTCGAGCTCGGAGCCTGCCGCCTGCTGGGACTCTTCGCGGTCTGAAGAAGCGACTCGCACCGCGCCGATATGAAAGCCGCGCTTGCGGTATGCGCGAGTCGGGATTTCCTCGATGTCCTGAATGGGGAGAATGCGGCGCTTGAGGCCGATGGCCGAGATTTTGGCTGCAGTAAAGGCGGTCTTGCCTACTCCTTTGAGGCCCAAGACGGCCTCGGAGCAGCCCAAGCCAACCATGACATCATCATAGCCGGCGAAGAATGGAGTGAATGAGCGGTACTTGAGGTATTCGGCATAGGTGAAGGGCTGCTCCTTCATGATGCGAAGCGCCGCCTGCAATTCTCCGAAGGTGGCGGGCGGGCGCTGGAGATGGCAGCGCATAGAGAGGCGCGTGAGCACGACGTCCACGACGGGGTTGTCCTTGTCGAATTTGCGGCCTCCGCCAATCGTGCTGGTGATGTTGCGGAACGAGCGCTCCAGCATGTCAGCCGAATATTGCCAGAGCGTGTGGCAGAGGCCGAATTTCTGGTGCTCGATGTAGATGGGGGCGTTTGGCGCGTCGATGTAGATATCTGTGATGAACTCCCTGTCGAGCGCCAGATTCTCCAATGGAGCGCCCAAGCCAACCGTCCAGGCGGCCGCCTCGCGGCCCATTGCAAGCGCCTGCGCCGGGGTGATGGGGATGTTTTTCAGCTGCGCCTGGTCGATGAAATGGGCGCGGAAAATCCGCATCTTGTTGTCGAAGATTGTGGAGAAGTCAACGGTCTCCTTGAGGCTCTTGAGCTCGTCCGCTATCGCGTCCTGCAGGAGCGTTGCCAGCTCTTTTGGCAGGTTTTCGATGATTGGGTTCTCCTGCACGTAGAGAAGGGCCTCGGCGCCCGGCACCTCGTAAATCTTGGCCGCGATGCCCTCGGCCAGCTCGTAATGGCCGCCCTCAATCAGTTTGGCCGAGGATGGCACGGTCTTGAGGAAGGTTTGTGAGTAGGGCATGCTGCGCAGGCCCAAAATATGGATGAACGTCTGGCGCAGGTCCTCGTCCGATGCGGAGAGCGTGTAGAGCCGGCACTTTATGTAGGCGGCCAGGATACCGTTCACCCAGCCCTTGAAGGTGCGCCAGCCCTCCAAAAACACGCTGCGCTCAGGCGTCGGCTCGTCATAGTCCTTGAGCACCTGCGCGGCCGTGAGTGGGTTCTGGAACATGGATTCGTAGAATTCGCGCAGCAGCTTCTGCCGGTTGTTGTACTGCTCGTCCTGAATATGACCATATATCTTTTGGTCCAGCATGAGCTGCTCGACCTGGCGGGTGATGGAGACGTATTCGTAGAAGATGGCGGCCTTGTCCTCGTCCAAATCAATAAGCATTTCTTCTTCATAGCGCATGGTCTTCCACGGCTTGTCGAGCGTGGCGATGGTGCGCAGGTGGGAGTTGAGGCAGGCGGCCGAGGTGAGCCCAAGACCGCAGGTGAGGCAATCCATGACGAGGCGGTTGCCCTGATAGCTTGGACGGCAGCCCATGGCAGAGAGAGGGGTAGGAGGTTTTTATAGATAGCGAAGGGGAAGAAGTGTATGGATTTCACCGCCTTTATCCAATCCTATTTCATCAACCCGCTCTGGGACCGGACCGGCTACAACATTGTCAATACTCTTGCTTATGCGGCCGTGGCGCTGGGGGCGCTTTATCTGATTTGGCGCCAGTTCGAAAAACACAAAGTGCAGATTGACCGCTCGTTCTGGGCGTGCGCGCTGGCCTTCGTGCTGTTCGGCTCGTCTTTGCGGGTGCTCACAGATTCGATTGATGCCGGCGTGATGCAAAAAACATTGGCAGAAATAACAAATGCAACAAATGCCAAAACCCAGAACTTCGCTTCGAACTTTTTCGCATCCATTGCCTCTTTCGCGTATCCGATTATTCTGCGCTCCCATCTGCTTGACTACGGCTGGCTCACCGTGACGCCAGGCATTTACATCGTGGTGGCCTTGCTGTTTTTGACGGCGTGGGCGCTTGGACGGGTGATGGGAAGGCCTTATTGGGCCGCATATGCTGGCGGGGCGGGGGCGGCGTTGTGCCTTTTGCTCCTCTTGCCCATGGCCAAGCATTGGGATTATGCGCTCATTCCGGTTGTTTTGTCTTTGGGAGCTGGCGGGCTTCTTTATTACTGGGCCAAGTGGCGCAGGATGGACACGCTGCCGGTGATGGGACAGGCGCTGGACGGCGCGGCCACGTGGGTGGCCATCGACCTCTTCGGGCCGGCGACGGGCGCCGGCTATTTCGAGCAGCACGTGCTGTCCAATGCGATTGGGCAGGCCACCCCCCTGGGCTTCGGGCTGTTCGTTTTGCTCAAAGCCGGGTTTGCGACCGTGGCAGTGTGGGCACTGCGGCGCGAGGAGATGGACGAACGGACGCGGAACCTGGCGCTTTTGGTGATTGCCATCATCGGCTTCGCGCCGGGCCTGCGGGACTTGTTGAGAATGCTGTGCGGGACGTGAGAGAGGTAAGACGGACGGACTGACACCCGTGGCCCGGCAGCCTTAAATTCCTGTGATAGGTGAGCCAGTCATGTTCGACGCCATCATCGGCCCGCTCATCAAGTGCATTGTCGCGCTTTTCGTCATCATGGACCCGCTCGCCAGCCTGCCGGCTTTTCTGGTGCTGACGCGCAAGCAGAATGCCCGTCAGCGGCATGCATCAGCCATATTGGCTGCCGGCGTGGCTGGCGGGGCGCTCATGGTGTTCGTCGTCGCCGGACCCGCCGTGATGTCAGCCATGTCGATTTCCATGCCCGCTTTTCAGATTGCCGGCGGCATATTGCTTCTGGTCATGTCAATCCAGTATTTCCTTGGCATTGAAATAGACAACCCGAACCTCAAGGACCTCAACGTGGCCGCAGTCGTGGTAGGCGTGCCGCTGCTCACCGGCCCCGGCGCCATGACGACCGCGGTTATTTTGGCCAGCCAGTACGGCCTTGGCGTGGTGTTTGTGAGCGCGACGGTGGTGGTGCTTTTTATTCTGGCCATTCTGTTCATGGCAGAGCCGATAAACAGGGCAATAGGCCGCTTCGGAATCGAAGTGTTTTCCAAGGTCATGGCCATCCTTCTGGCTGCCGTGGCCGTCGAGTTTATCAAGGTCGGCGTGCAGAAGATTGGCATAGAGTGGAACCTCATCCACCTATGAAGGTAAGATGATGCCCCCCCAGTCGCCGGACCAGATGGACCTGCAGTTCCTGGACGGGGCCATCCCCATCATCTCCCCCAACTGCGCCGACATAGCGCCTCCTTCGGTCGAACTCAAGCGTTTCCCTGATGGCGAGAGCTACTGCCGCCTCGAGCGCATCGAGGGGCTCACCGGGCGCGACGTGGTCATCCTGCACCGCCTCTTTCCGGACCCGGACCAGAACCTCGTCATTCTATTGCAGATGATGTATGGCGCCAAGGAGAACGGGGTGCGCGACATCTATCTCATCATCCCCTACCTGCCCTATGCCCGCGCAGACAAGGCGTGGCTGTCGGGCGAGGTGGTGTCAGCGCGCCTGCTGGTTCGCCTGCTGCAAATCTCGGGGGCCAAGCGCATCTTCACCTGGGACTGCCACTTTGTCAAGAAATTCGGCACCTACGAGTATGAGAACGTGCCCATCACCAATTTGTGCATGGGGCCGGAGCTGGTGGAATTCCTGCGCGCGGCGCGGCCCGAGTCGACCGTGGTCAGCCCGGACGCGGGGGCCAAATACCTCGTGGGCGAGACAGGGCTGTTCATGCGCAAGGAGAGGGGCGCGTATGCTGGCGGCGACGAGGCGTTCCGGCCCGTGGCCAAGATGACTGCAGATTTCGAAGTGAGCGGGCAGCATATCGTCCTGGTCGACGACATGATTGCGGGCGGCGGCACCATGGTGAAAGCCACGCAGAAGATGATGGAGATGGGCGCGCGCTCGATTTCGTGCGCGGCGACGCACGGGCTGTTTTTGCACGGGGCGCTGGACAAGCTGCACACGGCAGGCGTGACGCGCATCATCACCAGCGATACGATTCCCAATGCGGCCGCACTCATTTCCATACGCGGACACGTGGAGAAGATTTTGAGGGCGACGGGGCATTTCGAGCCCGACACGCCGAGAG
>CAYIMK010000041.1:0-6491 GCA_964364595.1 Microcaldota archaeon
CCGGACTCAGCACCACCATGCGAGGCATAACGCGCATGAGCGCCATGTCCTCCATGGCCTGGTGCGTTGCGCCGTCCGGCCCGACCGTTATGCCTGCATGGGCCCCGGAAAACTTCACGTTCAAATTGTTGTAAGCGATATTGACGCGAATCTGGTCCCAGTTCCGTCCGGGAGAAAACACGCCGTATGCGGAGAAGAACACCATCCTGCCTTCCATGGCAAGGCCGGCCGCCACCGATGCCATATTCTGCTCGGCCACGCCGCACTGGATGAACCGCTCAGGGAACGCTTTCTCGAACCAGTGCGTGCGCACCGACTCGGACACATCAGCAGTAAGGACGACGAGCTTCTTGTGCTCCTTGCCCAGCTCGGCCAGCATCTTGCCCCAGCCGTCGCGGGTGGGCGCCTTTTTCACCTCTGGCGCGAAGGGGTCGGCCTCGAGATTCATGGCCGGATTGAGTGAGAAGGAAGCCATGGAATACACGCTCAAACCTTTATCTTGGCGCGCGCTGCTTCCAATTCAGCCAGCGCCGCTGCCCCCTCGTCCGCATTGGGCGGCTTGCCGTGCCATTCGTATTTGTCGACCATGAAGGAAACGCCCATGCCTGGCACCGTCTTGGCGATAATCATGGTGGGCTTGGAATTTGAATGGAGCGTGGCGTATGCGCGGGCTTCGTCCAGCGCCTTCACCACCGCCTCCATGTCGTTGCCGTTGATTTCCACCACTCTCCAGTTGAATGCCTTGTATTTTGCACTCATGTTCTCGAGAGGCATGATGTCTTCGGTCGGCCCGTCGATTTGGATGAAGTTGCGGTCCATAACGGCCACAAGATTTCCCAATTTATATTTGGCTGCAAGCAGAACCGCTTCCCATGTCTGGCCTTCCTCATGCTCGCCGTCCGAGGTGAGGCACCACACGACGTGCTTTTTGCCGTCCATGCGGGCCGCCAGCGCCATGCCGCAGGCCTGCGACAATCCCTGCCCAAGCGGGCCGGACGAAGTTTCAACGCCGGCCAGCGCGCCGCGGTGAGGGTGGCCTTGAAGAGGAGAGCCGAATTTGCGGAGAGTGGAAAACAGCTTCTTGTCGAAATAGCCCGCCTCACCAAGCGCAGCGTAAAACACCGGGGCGATATGGCCGTTGGAAAGCACGATGCGATCGCGGCCGTCCCAGTCGGGCTTCTTGGGGTCATGCACGGCCGTGTGGAAATAAAGGGCCGTAAAAATGTCGGCCATGCCCAAAGGCCCGGCCGTGTGCCCGGATTTGGCGGGCAGCAGCATGCGGATGATGTCAACCCGGATGTCATTGGCCTTGAGCAAAAGCTCTGAGGTGGAATCCAGGCGGATGGCGCTCATAATCGGCCCCTCTCACTTATGGCTTGGATGGGTTTGCAAGCCTTATAATTCCTCGCAGGGCGGCGTTCGGGTCACTCTGGCCGAACACTGCCGAGGCGGCGGCAAAGCGGTTCGCGCCTGCGGCGATGGCGCGCGGGATTGTGGTGGGGCCAATGCCGCCGTCGATTTCAATCGTGATGTGCGGGTGGCGGGCGCGTAGCGCGCGCATCTTTTCCTCCACATCAGAGATGTACGACTGGCCGGCCCAGCCCGGATTGACGGTCATCAGAAGCACGTGGTCGGTGCCGGAGAGGTGCTTCTCGAGTTTCTCGAGCATGGTTGGCGGGTTCACCACCCAAGCGAGCCGGCCGCCCTTCTTTTTCACCAGGCGGCGGATGCCCTCGATTTGGCGCTCGTCCACGCTCTCGAGGTGCACCTGGAATATCTTGTTTTTTCCGCCCGGCAGGGCCTCGATGAACTTCAGCGGGTCGGCCACCATGAGATGGTATTCGATTTCCTTGTCCGGCGCGAATTGGAACGAGGCCAGAACATCGGGTCCGATGGTGGTGTTGTTGACGAATTTGCCGTCCATGATGTCGATATGAAGCGTGTGCGCGTCCGGCACGGCCGCAATTCGGTGCGCCAGCTCCTCTTTTGTATAGCACAGGATGGCGGGCGCGATTTGCACGTCAGTCATGAGCTGCTCTCGCCAGTGAGAATTAAAACACTCTCTCTGCCGCCGCTTCGCAAGACGGCGCCGTCCCTCGCGCAGGCCCCGGGCCTTCCGCGCTCCACTCTCATAATCCCGCGTAATCGCCGGCTTTCTTTTTCGGTGGAAAGAATTTCCCTGACAGCGCCATTACCGGCAAATCGGCCTCGGCCGCCACGCGCAACAGCTCGGAGGCGTCCACCCACCGCTCCACTTTGAGATAAGGCACCAGGCCTGCCGGCGTCTTCTCGCGCACTATTGTGAAAGGCAGGCGCTGGCGCATGCTGGAATGTTTGACAAGTATTTCTGTCTTGCCCTCGCGCAATATTCTGGCGCGGTCGATTTTCGGCGAGGCGGATTCTGTTTCCATTTTTTCAACCAACCCGATTTTCAACCAACCAAATCAACTACAACTCGAAAACAAAGACCGTGTACACGTAGGTGCCGGTGTCGTCCTTCTCCTTCTTTATCTCGGTGCGCTGGCCGCGGTCGTTGTATTTCTTGGCCTCTTCCTCGGCAGATTTCTGGTAAGGAGTCACGAAGGCGACGCGCTTTCCACCGTGGATGCCCTTGCGCGCCCCCGGGCCGTTTCGAGGCGGGTTGATCCGGGTTGAACCTCCTCTGAGAGGGGGGATGGGTGCCATGCAAGGCAGAACGCGGCGGGTTATTTAAAGCCGATTATTGCGCCGCGAAATCCTCTTTGCGCCCTGCTTTTGCTCAAGCCTGCACCGGCAGAAGGTCCTGCATGGCATCGCGGGCGCCGATGACGCCTTCCAGCAAGCCGGCGAGCCAGACCTCGATTGGCACGGGCTGGCCGACCGGCAGGCCAGTCTTCTCCAGCTGCGCGCGGCGACGCGAGCTCGGTTTGTCGCTGCTCTTGATCTGGCCGATGTTCTCATGCAGCATGAGGTCCTGGGTGGAGAGATATTCGAAGAAGTCGGCCAGGCCTTTTATCCCGTGCCGCGGGCCGTTCAGCAGGGTTTTGGGCTGATAATCCGCCGTGACGGCGAGGTCGCCGTGGATTTCGTAGCGGATGTGGCCGGCTTTGCCGCGGATGCTCTGCTGGATTTCCAAAAAGTCCGGCCATGCATAAGGGATGGTCCTCGGCTCGTCCATCCACTGCAGCTCGAGTTTCGGCGGCGCCATTTGGGCGTTGTCCAGCGGTCCCCCGGTCACGAAGAAGCGGTAATAAAATCCCGCCTGCTCCATCGATATCCATTGGTTGCAGACGACCTTCACCAGCTCGGGGCCGTCTCTGGAGAACGCATTCACCAGCTCCGAGCGCTGCCGGGTGGTTTGGAAAAGCGCGGAGCCATTCTTGGCGGAGGTGTCACTTGCTTTTCCAATAACGGCCGATTTGCAAATAACGAGCGTCATGGAAATGTTTGGAATTAGATTTGTATATATTCTTTTCGTGCAAACCGCAAAATTTACGGCGGAAGTCGTTGTTTTTTGGCTTTTTCCGCCTTTTGCCCTTTTTCCTTCTTCTGCCCCGGCGCCTCTTCTTTCTTATGCGCGCCGTCCGCCTCTTTCTTTTTCCCCGCGACTACCCTATTCATGGCCTTGATGAGCGCGTCGATGGTTTGCTGGTCAAAGCCGTGCAGCTCGCAGCCCGTCTGCACGGTGTCATAAGCAGAGAGCGTGCAGCCAATGCAGTGGAGCCCCACGTCAAGGAGGAGGGGCAGCACCTCCGGATAATCAGATATCACGTCCATGATGCACGTTTCGCGCGTGATGGGGCCGGAAGAAGAATCAGGCGGCGTGCCGGATGCGCTTTTGCCCGCGTCCCCGCTTTTTTTTGCCATTTGTTCATGCAGCGACTGCTGGTGCAGGCCCCACGCCTTGGCCAGCTCCTCGGCCGAGGGCATTTCCACCTTTTTTGTTTCCACCGCTCCGCCCGGCCTTTCCATGGGCCTGATGATTGGCACGTCTATGGTGCGGCGCGAGGAGGAAAGAGAAGGAACAGACACGGCCGGCTCTGGCCGGCTGGCTGCCGGTCTTTTACCGTGCGGCGTGAATTTGGGGCCGCTTTCCTGCGTGTCGGCAGAAGAAAGAAATGCGCCCTCTCCCGTTCTTTTTCCTTTTCTCCCAGTCATATGATTCCGGCCCCATACGTTCTCCATCGCATGCCTTTTTATACTCCGGCCCCGCCAAGGATATCATCGACGTCTAGTATATCATCGACGTAGCCAAGCGGGGATTTTTCTGAACGAGTCGTATGAAGAAATGCTCAAGAAGGCGCGCGCCGTCCTGCCGGAGAAGACGCTGGCGTTCGAGCGCTTCGAGCCGCCGGTGGCCGAAACGCAGCTGCAGGGCTCCAAGACCGTGCTGCGCAATTTCGAGCTTATTTGCACAAAACTGCGCCGAGACCCCGCCACGCTTTCCAAATATCTTTCCAAGGAGCTGGCGGTGCCGGCCACGATTGACGGCAGCAAGCTGATTCTTCACGGCAAGGTCTACGAGCGCGTGCTCAACGAGAAGCTCTCGAACTTCATCAGCGCGTATGTGATATGCAAGGAATGCAAGCGCCCCGACACGAAACTTGTCGACGGCCCGCACGGCATCCGCATTCTCGTGTGCGAGGCATGCGGCGCGCGCGCCCCGGCGCGCTGAGAATGACAAAGCGATATCCCAATCACTAGGTGAAACTATTCATGGCTGACGGAGATTTCCAGGTAACAACAACCCCCAACGCGAGCGGCGAGGGATTCGTCCGTGTGCGCCTGCCCCGCGAGGGCGAAATCCTCGGCGTGGTCATCGGCAACGTCGGCGGGGGCCGCCTGCAGGTGCAGTGCAAGGACGGCAAGGAACGGCTGTGCCGCATTCCGGGCAAGATACGCCGCAACATCTGGGTGCGCCAGGGCGACGTGGTGCTGCTCAAGCCCTGGGTTATCGAGGGCGACGAGCGGGCCGACATCATCTGGCGCTACAACCACATACAGGCCGACTGGCTGCGCAACAAGGGCTACATCAGCCGCTGAGAGAACATCAACTGCTAGAGCATCGGGGTGAATGGACCGATAGGATTAAATACTATGTTTTACTTAATGTAAAATAGTGAAAAACATGGCCCAGATTCAAATCTCCTCAAACAACGTGCAGTCGCCCAAGCTTGGCAGCGTGTTCACGGTTACAGATTACAAGCACAATATCTCCCAGCTCATTCAATACCTTTCGAAGCAGCCGGCCGACGCCAAGCAGTGGGAGACCGCCTTGGCGCAGCTGAAGATATTCACGCCTAAACCCCAAACCTGGAGTTTCATGTCTCCGCTGATTCGCGAGCTGTCCAAAATTCTTCCCAGCACGGCCCAGCAGGATTGCGTACTTGCCGCCGACATGGGCAGGAAACTGCTGCAAATGAGCAAGCAGTTCGTTGTTCCCCAGACCGGCCAGATGATTCCCGCGGGCGCTCAACTGGTAGAAGAAATCTCATTCAAAATCGCCCGATTTGACACTCTGGGCTCCAAAAAACGGAAAGCGTGGAACCTGTTCCAATCCTGCCGCTTCCCCGAGCTCGAGCCCAACGGAGTTGAGATCACCGAGGTGGCGCCCCAGCTTGTCAAGCTCTCTCAAATTCAGGACGGTCGCGAGGCCATCCGCCTCTATCTGCAGACAGACGACGTCCGAAGCGCGGCCGCGGCGCTGGAGCATCTGCGCCTGGCGGTGTTTTATCATGGCTTGGCCCAAAATGCGGAGCCCTCCCAGCCATTCATGACCACCCAGCCTCTCTATATCGACGCCTTTAACAAAAATGGCGAAACGGTGCAATTCCTGCTCCGTCCGCTCATGGCGAATGATATGTCTTTCAGCACCATCGAAACGCTGGTAGTGTCGCTGCAGGCCGCGCCACTCTATCTCAACTAATCGATTCTTCCTAAAACGACCTCTTTTTATCCTCCCGCTCCCCTGGTTTTCTTATGTCTCTTCGTCAATCCAAGCAGAAGCGCCCGCGCCGCGAGGACAAGCAGGATAGGAACCCCTGGCCGCTCGAGGAGGGCGTCTTTGACCGCACCTCACTCATCTCGCTGACGAAATTCATGAAGAAGGGCATCTTCAAGACAATCGACTACTGCATCGCCGAAGGCAAGGAGGCCAACGTATACCGCGCCACCACGGCCGAAGGCGGATTTGCTGCCATCAAGATGTACCGCCTGCGCTCGCCCTCCTTTGTGCACATGCAGCAGTATATGGAAGGCGACCGGCGCTTCGCCGGCACGCGCAACGGCATCCAATTGATACACGCCTGGACGCAAAAAGAATACAAAAATCTCTCGATAATGCACGACCTGGGCTGCCGGGTTCCGGACCCCATCGCCTTCAAGGCCAACATATTGGCCATGGAATTCCTCGGCGTTGACGGCGTGCCCTATTCCCGGCTGTCAGACACCGGCTCGGAAGACCCGAATGGGGATTTTGCCCTCATTATGGCCGATTTGGAGAAAATGAAGGG
>CAYIMK010000042.1:0-3938 GCA_964364595.1 Microcaldota archaeon
TTAGATGATTGACAAATTGAAACATCGAGAGGACATTAATCTGGGACAACACAGGACCGTTTTCAGCTCAAATCCGGCAAAATGATTTTCTCCTCTCTTTTCCGCTTCGGCTTGCGCGAGAGGAAGAAACTCAGGGCAGCCAGCACCGCCAGCAGAGGCACGGCGATGAAGACGAGCGGAAGCGGAGCCGACTTCTCTTGTGGTTGCGGCTGCGGGCCGGCGGCGCCCAGCACCGGGCCGACCGGAAGAAGGGCTTTGGGCGCCTCGGAAACCCACGAATTGCTTGAGTTGGATGGGATGAATGACGAAAAAGCTTGAGGCGCGGGCGGCGGGGAAGCGGGAGGGGTGAAGACAGGAATGCCGTTTCCGCCGGCCTGCTCATCGGCGGAAGGAGGGAACGGTATCAGGTACAGATGGATGAGCCCGCTGGAGGCATTTGGCGTGATGCATAATTGCGTGCCGTTGGCCGCGATGCGGACCGGAACCGACTGGTTGTCCACCAACGACAGCCCGTATGAGTAGTTGCCGGAGGAAAATGACATCTGGGACCGGACTAGCTCGGAATAAATGTCGAAGGGATGCGAAGACACTAGTTTGATGGCGCAGGGGGGCGCGGAGTCAAGCGAATAATTCACCTTCAATTCCACGTAGCTGTCCTGGATGGGGAAGCCCTGTGAGATGTAATGGCGCTGGCCAGTCGCATTCATGGAGCCGAAACCCGGGTGGCACTGGCCGTCGACGCAGCTGAAAATCGAGAGATTGGACTGGTTGCCGAAATAGATGGTGAGCCCGTCGAAGCGCAGGAAGGGGCTTGCCTGCGCGGAGGGGTTTGGCTGCGCGGGAGGGCTTGCCTGTGCGGAGGGGCTTGCTTGCGCCATGGCTGATGAGAGGAGGAAAAGGAATGCGAATGCGAGCAGATGCCAGCGGAACATGGGCGGGCTATTCTGTCAAAATTTATAACCCTGGGCGGAAAGGAGGAAGAGGTTTGCCGGCTCGCAAGTTTCTTAAATCCCGCGAACATAGCCAATTCATGCGATTGCGCGCGCAGCATGCGCCATTGTTTGCAATTTTTGCCCTAATCCTGCTCTTGGCCGGCTGCTTGGGCGACGCAGGCGCGCAGGGTGGAGCATCCAACCAGAGCCTGCAAAAGCAGGCGCAGGGAAATGTTTCAGACGGCAAGGCCGTGCCGCAGGCCAAAGCCGGCGCGCCTCCCGCAGCCCCAATCTTCGGCTCGCCGCTTATGGACACGTCTGCCTTGAAAAACGCAACCCCGTCGCAGAAACTTATTGTCCAAGTGCTCTCTTCTTACCGGCTGGGGGACGAGGAATCGCTGGACCGGGTGGATGAGCTCCTCGCTCTCGGCCCAGAGTCTGCCGATGATTTGCTGGAGCTCAGCCGGAACAACAATCCATATGCGAAATGGAGCGCCCTCTACGCCTTCTCCGTAGTTTCGCACAAGGTGGATGAGGGGCAAAGGCAGAAAATCATCCAGCGGCTGGAGCAAATGGCCCAAAACGACGCCGAGCCCGGCCTGAGGGTGCGGGCCGGCTCCCTGCTGCTCTCTCTTGGCCAGAAGTCGGGATTTGAGCCGGTCATCCTCTCGCTCAATGAAACCAATGAATTGTTCGCAAGCCAGCCGCCGAGGGCAATATGCACGTGGGCGGATTATTCGCTCCAAACTTATTCTGGCCAGAATTTCGGCCCTGCCTGCACGCGGAATGGCAGGATGGATGACTCCATCCAAAAATGGGAAAACTGGTGGACCGAAAACAAGGACGCCCTGCAATGGAACGGGACCGGGTTTTCGGTGAAATGATTGGGAAGATTTTGGGTGAAATGCTTGGGAAGAATGGCGTTTGCATGGGCCCTGCTTCTGCTCTTCTCGGCAAGCGCGTTTGCCCTCACATCAGTGTCTTCTGAAAACTGTTCGGTTGTCTACACCATACGCCTCGCCTTCACAGGCAACGGCAGCTCGCCCGAATTCATCCAGCGCGTCCGGGATGCGGTCAATGATGAATGGAACAAGAACTTCACCTGCGGGGACTGCGCATGCAAGGCGCGCATCGAGCTGGACACTATTTCAGTGGCGAACTGCGCGGCCGCGCCGCCGAATTTCCATTGCGTCAATGTTGTCAACACCAGCGGCATCGACCACCGCTCATGGGTGCGCATGGGCAGGTGGGGGGCCGGCGGGCTGCCCACCAATAGGGCAAACTGGAGCTCGAGCGACAGCAATAAGGTCATCGCGCACGAGGTTGGGCATTACCTGGGCCTTGATGACGAATACGAGGATTATATCTGCTATTGGAAGATTAACGCGGACGGGACGACGGCTGGGCCCCCCAACCCAATTTATGTAAAAAAGAGCGAGATGAACCCAGTGCGGGAGGCCCAAAACGCGGCTGACGCGCCGCCGGGCGGGAGCATAGAATACTGCACAAAGCCGGACGGCGTCACGAATTACACCGAGTCCCGCCCAAAGACAGACATAGAGAACGACAGCCTCATGACATCCGTGGATGCCCTGGCGCACGTGTTCCAGCGCCATATGAGCGAGCTTTGCAACCGCTCGGGAGCGCAATGCGCGGATTCATGCTGCTGCGGCAATGCGGTTGTGGAGCCGCTCAAAGGGGAGCAGTGCGAACAGGCGCTCAATCCCCCCGGCTGCGCGCAGGACTATGCCTGCAATCCGCTCTGCGTGTGCGAGGCGCTGTATTACTGCGGCAACGGGTTTGTGGATTCAAACGAATCGTGCGACTCCAGCTCGGCCTTGCCGAACGGCGGATGCATGGATTATGAGATTTGCATGTCGAACTGCACCTGCGAGCGCAATGTGGACTGGACTCCGCCAGCAGGCGACACAACGGGTGGTAATGACGGCAACCCGCCACCCAATGACAGCAACCCGCCACCATATGTCAATGACACTGCCCGGCCGGCATTTGATTGACATCGTTCTTTTGATGACATCGGTTAGTTTGAGTCGGAGTGTGAGTTGGACGACCTGAAAAATCCTGCCACAAAGCCAAGAGCCGCGCCAATCGCCGTCAGGCTGGGGTTCTGCACCCCGAACGCCATGAATCCCTCGCGCACCCAGACCCCCAAGTAGGGCGTGAGTGACACAATGAAGCCGGTCACCGCGCCAACCAATGCGCCGAAGATGGCGAAGAGGAAGATGGCGACAATCCCTATAAGCACGGCGACTACGCCGGCGAGCGCGGCAACTGTTCCGATGCCGAGAGCTTTGAGAATGGAGGATGCCATAAGAATCGCCTTTCAAGCGTCTGCCTTTCTTGCTTTTCTAACGCCGGCCTTTCTTTTTGGCTGCTTTCTTTTTGGCCTTGGGTTTCTTCTTGGCCGGCTTTGGCCGGGCGCGGACGCGCGAAGAGGGCATGGCGGGCATGGACGGCTCGAAGCCGGGCTCCTGCGCCGGCTCGGCGGCATAATTCGGCATGGGCACGCTCTCGGCCATGCGCTCGCGCATGTAGTCCTCGGCGGTCTTGGGCTTGGGGCGGAGGACCCATTGCGCGGTCGCAATCACCACGGCCAGCATGGCGGCGTAGAGGGCGATGCGCTCGAGCGGCGTGTCGAACGAGATGCTCGCATAGACGCGGGCGTATTCCTGCACCCCTGCCCATACGGCGGCGATGAAAACAAATGACACGATGAACAGCTTCAGCCAGCCGAAGATTTCTTTGGTCTGCATAGACATCCCCCATGAACGGGGAACCATCGGCCCCCCGTTTCCAGTCACGCGTATTGCCCATAGCAACGCGGAGTTGTTTATAACCCTTTTCTCAGCAGCCAGCGCAGGCAGGACAAAAACAACAAACGCAGGCCCGAGCCGGCCGGGCAGATCAGTTCACCCGAGGGCGGCCTCGAGGCCGCCCGAAGCATGTTTTTTTGTTTTGAATCCGGCGGCTCTATTTTCTTATCCG
>CAYIMK010000042.1:3948-6481 GCA_964364595.1 Microcaldota archaeon
CTTATCCGCCGCTCAGCATGGGGCCGCAGTCGGCGCCATCGATGGAGACGGAGCCGGGAAGGGGCGGCGGCCAGGTGTCGAAGCGGCAGGTGACAAGAAGAGCGCCGCTGATGGGCGAGCCGCCGGCTGCTGAACCGGAGGGGTTTAACACGCTGCCCACGGTGCGGTTGAAATGAGACGAGCCGCAGTCCCAGTCCACGCTCGCGCGGCTCGGCTGGTTGTAGAGCATCACCTTGGCCGAATAGGTTGTCGTGGTGCCGTTGCGCTCCTCGTTCTGGCTGTTGGCTGCGATTGTGCAGGATGGCTGCGCGCTCACCGCGTCGGCCGCCTCGACCTCGAGCGGCACCGAGGCGCACACGAACCCGTCGAGGGCGAGCCACACCGCGTAGTGGCCGGCGTTGGGGTAGGCGCAGATGCGGGTGAAGTCGATGAGCCCGCCGTTGCCGTTGCTGCGCACCTCGTCGCCGCAGGAGTAGGTGATGGCCTCGCCGCTGGCCGCATAGCCGCGGAAAGTGAGCGCGCTCTCCCTGCCAGCCGTGATGATTTGGGGCTTGGCCTCCACCGAGCATGAGCGGGTCTTGAAGTTGCCGTTGGTTGGGTCGATGATTGCGTTGCCGGTGATGGCTGGCGTGATGATTACTGCCGACGGAGTGATTGTGGTATTGGCGGGTTCGGGCGGAGCCGGAGGGGCGGGAGGAACAGGGACAGTTTCATTCGGCACGGCCGGCGGGGGCGTCTTATTTTGCAAAGGAACAGAAACGTTTTGGGCAGGAGTCGCGTTCACGGCAGATGCATTCGATGTATTATTGGAAACGGCTTTGGCCGGCGAGCCGCCGAAACAGCCGAACAGGAGCAGGAACAAGACGCCCAGGACAAGGAGGACCGGCATCAATCGGGACATAAACATCTACCTAATTCTTCGGCTTGCCGAACGAGCGGATTTGCGGCATGACGAAGAGCAGCCAGACCGCCAGCGTGCCCGCGATGAAGACGGCCGCAATCCATAGCAGTTCGGGGAAAGTCCACGCCCACACGATGCCGAAAATGGCGTCGGTGGCCAGAAGCGAGACAAGGCTTATCATCTCCAGTTTCGAGCGCAGGGCGCCCAGCTCGGCCTCGGAATGCTGAGAAAGAGAACGCGGAGATGAAGGCTGGCCGGCTTTCGAGGCGGGCGCCGGACCGGGCGACTTGGATGTTTTTGCGGGTGTATTGGCCATGTTCTCACTTCACCTTGAACTGCCTCATGCGGATGCCCGCCTCCTTGAGAAGCGAAATCGGCTTGTCGGCAAGAGGATAGGCGTCGTTGTAGACGACTTCCTCCACGCCTGCGTTGAGAATCATCTTGGTGCAGTTGAGGCAGGGCGAGTAGGTGGTGTAGAGCGTGCCGTCCTTGATTGAGATGCCATGGTACGCTGCCTGCACGATGGCGTTCTCCTCGGCATGCGCACAGACGCACTCGTCAAGGCGCGTGCCCGAGTCGGCAAAGGAGTTGCATCGGGCGCAGCCGCCCTCGTTGCAGTTGCGCACTCCGCGCGGGGTGCCGTTGTAGCCGGTGGAAACGATGCGCTTGTCGCGCACGATGACTGCCCCGACCTGCCTCTTCATGCAGTTGGAACGGCTGCCGATTTCTTTTGCTATGTTCATGAAATATTCGTCCCACGTGGGGCGCGATGTCTTGAACTCGGCCGAGAGATTGGAGAGAAGATGGTCGGCTGAATCGTAAAGAGTCTTGAAATCGCCGTTGTTCTCAATCGTCTTGTCGGCCAGGGCGATGACAGAGCGCATCTGCTGCATGGAGGGGTCGGTGTTGGAGGCCTCGGCCTTCTCGATGCGCACAAAGGCCGCGAACGTGTGCGGGTCGCCCTCGCGCGCGCGGGATTTCATGCGGGCAAAGCGCGCATCCGCCTGCGCAGAGATGTGGATGAGCGTGAAATTCGGCTGTTTTTTGAGCTCCTCGACTTCGGCCGGATTGCGGATGGACACCACGACATAGTGCTTGCCATTCTCCATCTGGGCGATGAGGCGCTGGGCCAGCACGCCTGGGCCGTTCTTGGCGCGCAACTCGTTGCCTTTGGCGATGAGGTTCTCTCTTGTGAGCGGCTTGCCGTCTTCGGCCAGCGCATCACGTATAACGTCGGAGAGGGAGAGGTAGAGGAAACCCTTTTTCTGCAGGAATTGGGCGAGGGTGTCCTTGCCCGAGCAGTTCTCGCCTGTTAGTCCGATTATCATGGTGGGGAATTGACCGGGAGGGTATAAAATGCTATTCAGGCACTTTGGTTCGTGCAAATCATCCTCGCCAGCCGCTCGCCAAGAAGGAGGAAAGCGCTGCGCCAAATTGTCAGCCGTTTTCGCACGCTCGCCGTGGCAGAACCAGTCCGCGCGAAAGGCAAAAGTTTGGTTGCCAAAACCCGCTATCTGGCTTTGGCAAAAGCAAAGGCGGCAAGCAAGCGTTTTCCCCGCGCCATTATTATTGCCGCCGACACGCTGGCCTGCTGCAAGGGAAAATTGATGGGAAAGCCCGCGAACGCAACCG
>CAYIMK010000043.1:0-6475 GCA_964364595.1 Microcaldota archaeon
ACTGCTACCATGTCTATTCTGCCGGCGCAGTCCTCGCCACCGCTTACGTTCACTCTGCCGCCCTCTCCACGCTCAACGGCGCAATCAGCCAATTCAAACTTTCCACCTATGGCCTCTCCCTAGCGGCCGGTGCAGCCGCTACCTTCGACCTCGACATTGGCGGGGACGGAAATTATGAACTGACCGGGCAAGCCCTCAATACGTGGATAACCACCTCTCAAACTCTCGCCGGTGCAAAAGTCCGGCTCGTATTCGCAAAAGGCAGCAGCAGCACAGCCAGCGGCGTAAAAGGCTGGGTGGCGCAGGTGATCGCATGAGCGCCGGCGACTTCACCGCAACCCCGGAGGCCATCAAGGCCCGCGCCCTCAAAGCCCAGCTCGACGCCCTCACCGACACGCTAAAGGCGAAGGGCACCCTGACGGCCCAAGAGGCGGGCGCTATCAAAAACAAGAAGTGATGAGCCATGACCTTGAAAATGCAGAAGCCCCTCATCTACACCGGCACGGACGGCGACCTGCTCCAAGTCCAAAGCCGCGCAGACTTCGACGCCCTCCTGCCTCTCTCCACGTGGTGGAGCCAAGAGGAAAACACCGCCTCCCGCAAAACTGTCTTTTTCTTCGTCATAGACGGCCAGCTCTACCGCTACACCGAGATGCACCCATGAGGCGGCACATTCTCCCGACCTCGATTAAAGAGCTGGATGGATGAGGAAAATGGACCGCACCACTAAACGCCTGGTCGGAAACTTCCTCGTGGGCTTCTTTACTGCCTTCGGCGCTGTTTCGCTTGTGGATGGGGCCAGCCTTCCGACAAAGCTTCTGATTGGCGGCATAGCGGGCGCTACGCAGGGTTTTCTGGCCGTTGGGCGCGAACTGCTGCAAGAGGGCACTCCCCAGCCAAAGAAGGGCAAGAAAGGGCCATTAGACGGCCTCCCGCCCATGCTGCTGGTGTTCTGAATGAGCAAAAATCTATCCGGCCGTAAGGACGCCCTCGCCTCCATCCCGCGTCTGGCATGGCATCAATCTCGCCTCCTTTTGTCTTTTTGCTGGCCGGCTGGACCGGAATTTAACCTTTTGACTATAATCTCCCCCATGGCACATTTTTACTCTTACCCAACCCGCCCTGTTACACCTCTTTAAATACCAGCCAGCTTCAATTATTCTGTCCACCTCCGGTCTCCAAATTGGCCGGACTGCGTAGGACCGGAGGAGAGTGTTATGACAACGGGTACACGGTCCGCCGCGGCCGAGAGTCGAACGCCAGCGTCTGTTTCGCAGACGAGCATGCGCGCGACGCCCCTGTTTATCCACCCGCCCTTCTGTTATAATTGGAAATCGGTCCAGTAGCTGGCAGCGACCTCGGACCCCCGGAAACGAATCCGAGCGGCGGGAAGGGCGCCTTCGCGCCCCCCGCAGGACTCTGGATGAGATGGCCGAGCAGCAGATACTGCAGGTGTACTGGTCGCAGCCGCTCTCGCTGCGTGACATCGCCAGAAATTTCGGCGTGTCGCACATGAGCGTGTGGCGCCTGGTCAGCACCTCGGCCCGCACGGTCTGATTTTTTTCATTTTCCATTTTTCAAGCAATCCGTATCCCTTAAAAAGTCCGCCTCCATATGCCTATCATGGCAAATCAAACCTCGATTTCCACTCCCCAGTCACAGGCGGGCATCTTCGGCGTCTCGGCCGGAACCAACATGATGGGCTGGAAGTTCAGCCCCCGCGTGGTGGTGGCCTTCGCCATCCTCGTGGTGCTGGTAATCAAGGTGCTGGACTATGTGGTCTACACCCGCAAATAAGCCGCGCGTGCCTCTTTCCGTTTCCGTGCTCTCAGGCAGCAAGCCCTTCTTTTTGCTCAGCGGCCTCTTCGGAATCAGTGCCCTCGCTCATCCCTGCCCAACCTGCTTTGCGGGCGCGGCCGGCTTCTTCACCCGCGGAGTTGCCGAGAAGGTCGCTCCGCTGAAAAGTTGGATGGACCGGCGTTTCCGCAGGCCTTATTCTTAGAAAAAAAGAATCTCTTGAAAAAAGAACCGGAGAAAAACCTTTCCTAGAACCGCACGCCCGAGCCGCGCGGGAGCGAGCCCGAGAGGTGGCCCAGCTTTCCCGTTTCTGCGATGGACGCGTTGGAGTCCTCGATCTTCTTGTGGTAATCGTCCCCGCACGCCCGGCAGAACGTGTGCGTGAATCCGATCGGGTCCAGCACTTGCACCCGCTCCTTGTAGCTGTTGATGTCTGTTTTGCACTTCTCGCATTCAAGACTTACCATGCCTATCACCGCCTGTACTCCTAGTCGCCTGCTGGGGAAAGAACAAGAAAATTAAAAAAGAGAGCGTCTGGCCTGTTTGGTTTGTCTGCCCGGCGCCCTCTGTCTATTTGGCATCCTCTTTTGCCACATATTTGACGAGGAAGAAGACCACCGCCGCCACGATGACGAAGTCAATCAGCGCGCCGACGAAGTCGCCCACGAGGAACCGGACGGGCCCGGCCTGCAAAACTGCCTGCCGCCAGTCCCCGCCCGGCGTGAGCACGGCGATGATTGGCATGATGAGGTCCTGCACAATCGCGCTCACCAGTTTCGTGGCCGCGCCGCCGATTATGAACGCCACTGCAAGGCCGATGACCTTGTGCTTGTTGAGAAAGCCGACGAATTCGTCCACAAAACCCATGCCACCACCTCTGGGCGGAGTTGGGATGCGGGGGATAAAAAGCTGCCTGCCTATGCCCTGACCAAAACCTCATCCAGCACCGGGCGAGTCTGTTTCCCTTTAAAGAGTAATCTAGAATTTGGAAACACCTGCTTCTCAGCCTTCATCAAATCAATGCGCTGGAGGATTTTTTTGGTGTAAGGTCGCTGCGAATCCACAAAGGAGATAGATTTCAGGAACCCCTGCACTATCGGACTATTAAGAATCGCGCATATTCGTTCAGCCTCTTCGTTATTTGAACACGGAACAAAATAGCATGTGTCATCAACCAGACTCGGCTTCTCTTCCTTTGGCCCAATCACTGTGAAGTGCGGTTCTTTGTACATCCCAGAAATAGCCACTTTGTAATCCGAGAACGTATAATCCCCGAGACCAAAGTAAGCAAACGACGGCTGATTTTTATAAATGCTGGATTTGCGTCTGTCGAACACGGCTTTGTGGTGGCTAAGATAGCTCCACAGTTTCGGCGCTTTAGCCGCCAGACAAGCCGTATCCTCACCCAGCTTTCTTTGTGGGACGACAATCCAGCGATTCAAACCCATTGGGTCATTCTTAGATATATCGGAACTTTTGAGCCACGGGAAGAGATATTCTCTTTCGATATCGACGCTTTCCCCCAGCTTGTTTACGAACTTGCCGTCTGGCTTCTGGATTAGTTCAACCAGATCGGCCGCATCGTGCTTCAACCCCTGTCTCCAAACCAGAGGGAAATCGCCGTCTATATATCCGAATTTTTCGTAACTCTGGCAGTCCGAAATCAGGTGTCCATTCCTAAAACTAATTATATTTTGAGGAATCTCTGAACCAAGATTAGGGTAGATTTTCGCATCAAACTCTTTTTCTTGCGCATCGATTTTTGTAATGAACACACACGCATCCGTTGCCGCCGAGAACCATCGTGTTGCGTCTATGCGATATATCTGGGTGTCTTTGAGGCCAAAGCCATTTTTTTGACAATAACGCAGTACGTTCCTTGCCACTGAGGTCTTGCAAATCATCGCAAGCGTCGGCTTCTCCGAATATAATTCTCTGATGAGTTTAAGCATCACGTACTCCGAGATGTCAAAATTCGATGCCCCTGTCATGGCGTCCATCCCCCTAAGTTTGTGGATGTTTGTTTTTTGTGGGAGGTTGCTTCCGGAAAGAGCGCCAATATCTGAATTTGTCACCCATGGAGGGTTCCCAAGGACGAGCAAGGGGCCCGGAGTCTTCCATCTAATTTCCTGGCTCAAATCCATATTGAAGATATTCTTTTGTTCAATGAAGATGCTTTTTCCGAGTTCAGCGCCAGCTTTTCTTTTTGCCAACTGAACGTAAGATTCCTGTATGTCAAAGGCATATGCTTCCGTAGGTATAATCGGGAGTTGCGCCAGCCCCTGCAAGAAATTTCCCTCGCCACAAGTTGGTTCCAACGCCCGGGTCCAAACTATGCCAAGCTGTGACAAACGCTTAATGACCTGACTCACCAATTCCGGAGGAGTCTGGAAATCGCCAAGCTCTTTATTTGATAAGTTCTTGGATTTCATCGAACTCCCCCTTATCAGCCAGTTCAATGGCCCGTGTATATTGTAATCTCCACTGAAGCGCATTTGAGATAGTGAGACAACCGGTGGATGGAGGCGTCTTGAGAATTGTCTCGGCCAGTTTCCTCCTCCCAATTTCCTCAAGTGGAAGGTTTCGTTCCATCAAAAACGCGGATATATCATCAATATTTCCCTTTCGTTTTAGAATCCCCAAAATGCCGCTCGTTGTTTGGTAATCTCCCGTCTTAATCGCGTCGATGAAAATAACGTGTAGAAACTTCATCTTCGCCGTTCTTGTTTTTGAGTCATCCACTTTTTCATAAACAAAAATCAGGAGATGATAACCAAGTCCGTAAACTTTTTGGTTCGCATCTTTGTATGGGCAGGAAGACTGGGGTTGTTGGATAGACGTCACTTTCAAGTCAACATTTAGAGATGGGAGATCGATCCCCGATGCGGAGTTCCCAGACCCGAATTCATAATTTTCTTTGAGGTGATCACGAAAACCTTGTTCTATGTATGTGCCAACCGCTTTTCCATCACTAGCACCGAATAACTTTGGAAGTGGTTTTTCGCTATTTTTCTTGGCATATTCTCTGGCTTCCTGTTTGAGTAGCGGAATGGTCAATACCCTCTTCTTTCCACCCATAAACCTACTTATTTGGGCGAAGTTTAAAAAAGAACTGAAAAAACGAAAAGGAAGCATTCCACCAACCATCAAGTCCTTGAACTTACAGGAGCCATTGTCATTCCAGGTTCTTAGTCCATCACTCCCTTGGGCGTCACCTTGAAGATGCACTCGCCTTCGGGCATTGACGGCGAATCCACGAGCCGCGCAATCCTCTTCTCCTCCTTGCCTTTGCGGAAGTAGAGGCGGTAGGTGGCCGCGTGCGCCAGCACGTGCCCGCCGATGGGCACTGTGGGGTCTCCGAACATGATGTCGGGCCTGTCCATCACTTGATTGGTGATGTAGATGGCCAGATTGTACTGGTCAGCCAGTCTTTGGAGCGCATGCACGTGCTTGTTGAGCTTCTGCTGCCTCTCACTAAGCGCCCCGCGGCCCACATAATCCGAGCGGAAGTGGCTGGTCATCGAGTCAACGACGATGAGCCGGATGGGATGCGCGCGAATCATCTCGTCCGCCTTGTCCACCAAAATCATCTGGTGGTCGGAATTGATGGCCTTGGCCACGTGGATTTGTTTGAGCACTTTGGCTGCATCCATGCCGTTCGCTTCGGCCAGCTGCACTATGCGCTCGGGCCGAAACGTGCTCTCGGTGTCGATGAACAGGACTTCGGAATCCTCCCCCAAGCCCCCTTCATGGGCGGCTCTTTGCACATTGACCGCCACCTGGAATCCCACCTGGCTCTTGCCGGATGAGAACTTGCCGTACGCCTCGGTGATTGCCATGGTCTCCACGCCGCCGCCAATCAGCGCGTCCAGCTCCTTGGAGCCGGTGGAGATGCGCGAAACGAGCTTGCGCCGCTCCAAAATCACGTCGGCCGTGTCATAGCCCATCTCCAGCGCGTCGCGGGCGGCGGTGATGGTTTTTTTCGCCGTCTCCACCCCTATTTCGGCAATCTCGTCCAGCTCGTGGGGGGAGGCGGCCGCAATCTTCTCGAAGTCCACGTAGCCGGCGCGGCGCAGCTTCTCAGCCGTCACGTCGCCCACGCCGGGCAGGTCTTCGAGCACCTTGGCCTTCTTGGCCGGCTTCTCCAAAGCCTTCTCCGCCATCTCCATCACCATTTCCGCATCCTTCTTCGCCATACAAACACCATCCATCCATATTAGATTAACTACTGCACCAACTTTTGATTGGGAAAAACAAGCAATCTCATCTTGCCGATTTTGAGAGTGTAGAACTCCTTGCCCGTCTTCTGGCTGACGTTTTTCCACAGCGCGCCGACATCGCGAAAAATAGTCTTGCTCTCGCGTGTGTCATATTCCGGCTGCACCACGCGGAAATCGGGCTGCTGCTTGGGCGCCTCGCCCTCCACTTCTATGGGGGCATTCTCGGCCATTGGCGCCACGGGCGCATTTTCGGCCATGGGCACATTCTCACTTATTTGGGCGTTTTCCGGCATCCCGCCCGCGCCGGCCTTGTTGTTTTTTACCATTCTATTCACTTCCACCAAACCCTTGGGCGGATTTAGTGATAGACGTTGGCGCGTAAGTGTGCTTTTAAACTAGAGAAAGGGTAGGTTTCCACTGCTTTGGTGAATAACTCCTCGCTCGCTCCCGCTGACAGC
>CAYIMK010000044.1:0-6437 GCA_964364595.1 Microcaldota archaeon
AATTCCGCATAATAACGGCCCTGCAGAAGATGGGCGAGGTCGTGGCCGTCACCGGTGACGGCGTGAATGACGCGCCCGCGCTCAAGAAGGCCGACATAGGCGTGGCCATGGGCGTGGGCGGCACAGACGTGGCGCGCGGGGCGGCCGACATGGTGCTCACAGACAACAACTTCTCCACCCTTGTGACGGCCGTTGACCGCGGGCGCTCCATCTACGAGAACATCCGCTCGTTCGTGCGCTTCCAGTTCACCACCAACGTGGCAGCGCTTGCACTCATGTTCATCACGCCTCTGGCCGGCCTGGGCCTGCCGCTGCTGCCTTTGCAGATTCTGTGGATTAACATCATCATGGACGGCCCGCCGGCCCTTGCGTTGGGTCTTGAGCCAGGCCGGCAGGACGCCATGGACCGGCCACCCCGCCGAAAGGACGCGCCGTTCGTGAGCAAGCCGTTTTTGATTTCCATCATAAGCTCGGGCATGCTGATGTTTTTGCTCACTTTTGGGCTGTTCGCATATTATGAGCGGTCAGCCGATACTGCCCTGGCGGCGCGGGCTGGCACCATGGCCTTCACAGTGTTCATCATGCTCCAATTGGTGAACGCGTTCAACTGCCGCTCTCCCCATCTCTCGGCATTCTACCGCCCTCTGGCCAACCGCTGGCTGCTGGCTGCCGTGCTCATCTCGTTCGTCCTGCAATTGGCCATAATCTACACACAGGTTGGACAGGGCATGTTCAACACCGTGGCGCTGGCTGCAGGCGACTGGGAGCTCATCGCCGGCGCGGGCGCGCTGATGCTGGCTTGGGAAGAGGCCAAGAAGCGCTGGTGGATGCAGAATACGGAATATTGAGCCGGAGCCGGCAGCGTCGTTGGCTCGGGCCACCGGAAGCCATAAATATGACACAGGATTAATGGACGGCATGAAAACGCTTCTTGTAACCCTACTGGTGTTCGCGCTGCTGGCCGGCGGCCTGATGGCGTTTGCCGGCTCCTCGTCCGACCGGGAGGACGATGGGAAGGCCAGGACCACTGAGAAGGTCAAGACTGCGGATTCGCTCAGATCAAATGATTCTGTCAGAGCAAATGATTCCGCCAAGACGAATGTCAGTTCCGGCTCTGGCGGCTCCGAGGACCGGGAAGAGTATTCGAACCGCTCGGTAAACCGGTCGTCTTCTGATGACAACTCGGATGATGACGACTCCGACGACGGAAAAAAGAACCGGACGGCGAACCGCTCATCCTCTGATGATGATGACGAAAAAGAAGGCCGGACAGGCACAGACAACGTGGCCCTTGTGATGGCCAAGAAGATGAGCAGTGACATGAAGGATGCATCAGAGCGCTGCGCGCAGATGGGCAACCGCACTGGGATTGCGAACTGCCTGCTGCGGGCCGCAGAGGCGGGCCAGTATGCGGACAAGCCGCTGAGGGCGGTTAATGAGTCCGGCCTGCGCTGCGCCAATGCCAGCACCGTGCGCGAGCGGGCGGCCTGCCGCCTTTCGCTCAAGCGTGAGGAGCAGGAGGAGGGGCTGTATTACATGCCAGAGGAGTGCCGCAAGCTCCGCGACGATGAGCGGGCCGCGTGCCTCTCGCGCTATGACGCGGTCCAGCCCTGCCGCTTCGAGAAGGGGGACGATGCACGATTTAAGTGCGTGCGCGAGCGCATCGGCCTCAACCGCTCGGCCCGTGAATTGGTGGCCGGATGCAAGCTGCAGGTGCGCGGCAACGGCACCAATGCAAGCGTGAATGACGGCAGCAATGGCACGAACACTAGTGACAACGGCGGCATTAACGGCAGCACGAATGCCGGCAGTTTGGACAACGAGCGCGGCATCGGCGGCTGCGTGGCTGCTGTGCGTGCCCGCGTGTTCGAGGACGCCAAATTCCGCATCTACAACCTCGAGGAGAAGGCCGAGCGCCTCGCCCGGTACGGGGTGAGCAACGAGACGATTGCTGACTTCATCGTCAAAATGGAGGAGTTCAAGGCCCAATTCATCGCAGCCGACGGCGCGCAGGCAAAGAAGATGGTGCTGCGACAGGCAGAGGAGGCCTGGAAGGAATTCATTTCCAAAGCGCGGGCCGAGGCGAAAGCGAACCGGGACCAGAGCGGCCCGGACGGGCCTAACGCCGGCGGCGCCAATGAAAACGCCGGCGCGTCTTAGGAGGCGATGGATATGGATAACCGATTGGCGCTTTTCGCGCTCCTGAGCGGGCTCATGCTGCTTTTGGGCTGCACCGGACAGGCCGACAATACAAAGGCCGCCGCACCCGGCGCGCCCGCGCCGGATACTGGCGAAAACGGGGCGAAGCCGGCGCCTGGCGGCGCATCAGCCTTTCCGTCCGACATCGACAGCGATGCCGGATTCAACGACACATATGGCGAGCTGGACGCTGTCAAGTGAGCGCAGAGAGATTGGGATGCTTGGAGCGGCCCGGAAAATGAACAGGAAGATTGCACCCGCTGCCAAGCGAGCGGCCAGGACGGAGAAGGCGACTTTTGCGGCAGGCTGCTTCTGGGGCGTGCAGGCAGCCTTTGACAAAACGCCCGGCGTTGTTAAGACGACTGTTGGATATTGCGGGGGCCAAATCTCCCGCCCGACTTACGAGCAGGTGTGCTCGCACGCGTCCGGCCATGCCGAGAGCGTGGAAGTGGAGTATGATGCGAAGAAAACGAGCTACGCAAAACTCCTGGCCCGCTTCTTTGAAATGCACGACCCCACTCAGGTTGACCGGCAGGGGCCGGACGTGGGAAACAATTACAGAAGCGCGATATTTTTTTCTGATGAAAAACAAAAGAAAGAGGCATCGGCATTTATCTCCAGACTTGACAGGGCCAGACGCTTCCCACGCCCGATTGCCACCCGCCTTGAGCCGCTGACGACTTTCTGGCCGGCCGAGGACTACCACCAGAAATATTATCTCAAGCACGACATTGCGTGCCATGTCTGAAAATCAGAAGTCGGAAATCTTGCTCTGGCCTTTCTTTTTTGGAGCATAAGCAACGGGAGATTGCGGTTCTGTTCTTTCGTCTTTATTTTCTTTCGGCGCTTGTGGCGCGCTCTTTTTCGGCTCTTCACTTTTCTTCCCCTTAGGCCTTCCACTTGCATTGAGCACCGACTTGAAATCGGTCGGCGACACGGCGGCCAGCCCGCCAACTATTTTTTTCATCTTCTCCTCTTTTCTTCTTGATGACCAGAAAAATGCCTGGTCGCGCGTGTTGGCTGTCATCAAACCAAACATGTGCCCAAGTTTGGCGCGTCCGGCCCGGCCCCGCCGTTGGATATGCCTTATTTCCGAGGCAACCGGCTCGTAGAAAATCACGTTGTCCACCGATGGAATGTCAAGCCCCTCTTCGCCTATGGAAGTGGCCACCAAAATGTCGAAAAGCCCTTCCCGGAATTCGGCCAGAGTTTTCTGCTGGTCTTTGGCAGTCACGCCCTCTTTCTTGCCCATAAACGATTTGGCCTTTAGGCCTGCCTTTGTCAGCTCGCGCTCCAGCACCCCCACTTGGTCGCGGTATTGGCAAAAGACAATGGATTTTTCAGATGAAGGGCGGGAGCGCGCCAATTCCACCAATTTTGCCAATTTCGGATGCTCTGCCGCGCCGTTCAATTTCTCCACCATGGCCATGAATTTCGGATTGTGCAGCAGGCGCACCTGCGCCTTCGATGGCTCGCGCTCCCGCACCCTTTGCACAAAGCGCTGCACAGATTCCACGCCCTGCGTTTCAAGAAGCTCCTGCACATGCACAAGAGAGAAAAGAGTGGCATGGTGCGAGAGGGCGGAGAAGCGCAAACGCGAGCCCGAGGCCAGAATACGCATGCGCATTTCGGAAAGTGATTTTTTCGATGCGAATTGGCCGACAAAGCCCATCTTGCGCAAAGTTTCGGTCTGGGCTTTGATGAGCTCGCCCAAAACTTCTTTTGCCTCAAGCAATGCAGGAGTCAGTTCCACTCGTATCCATTCGATTTCAAGCGGCTTGACATATGGCGCAACGTCCGGGTCTTCTGATGTGCGGATTTGCACGTGCTGGATGCCCAACGCTTGTATGATGTCAGTGATTTTCTTGCGGTCGCCGCCGGGCGAGGCGGTGAGGCCCAAAACCAGAGCAGCAGGCGGACGTGGCGAGCCGACGGCGCTGGCGAGCTTTCCGTTCGCCGCATTGGCCACATAAGTGTAGGCATATTTGCCGACCGAGCGGTGGCACTCGTCGAAAATTACAAGAGAGAAATCAAATGCTAGGCGGCCTGCTTCGAGGTCGTTGGCTATTGTTTGCGGTGTTGAGATGACAAGACGAGCGGGAGACAGATAAAGCGGCTTTCTTTTGTCGGCCATGATAAGGCCCGACACCGACACAATCTCTTCTGGCTTGAGATTTAGCCACTCGCGGCACACTTTCTCATGCTGGGCTGCCAGAGGGCGGGTTGGCGCGAGAAAGAGTACGCGGCCTCCCTCATTGAGTTTGGCGGCTGCAACAAGAACGGCAACCAGCGTTTTGCCAAGGCCGGTAGGCAGGACGACGAGGGTGGAGCCGTTCTTGAGCACTGCCTCTGAAATTGCTGATTGATAGAGACGGGGCGGAGGCGCGGCTGGAGAGAGGAGAGGAGATGATACTGGAGATGGAGGGATAGATGCATCCACGTCGGAATTTCGGAGCGAGGAAATTAAACTGTATGTGAGGTGGTTTTCCGCTTGAACCTGATTCCGTCCTGCATCGGCGGATTTCTGGGCCATTTCGCCACGGTTGTTCAGCCTGTTGCCGACGCTGACGTTCTGCCTGTTGTTGTTGAAGTCGTTGTTGCCGCGCCAGAGCGAGCCGAGGCTGTAGCCCATTCATTTTCCAAACTGCCACTGCGGCAAGCTCGCGAGGACTGAGCGGCCGGCTGAGCGGATGCACCGCTCACAAACCCAAAAACACGCGCACCTTTTTTCGCACTTCTGCCAGTTTGGCCGGAGATATCCGACCGACTTTGCGTGATACGAGGCCCGAGCCGATGGTGGAAATGAAATCGGCGACGATGTAGCTGGTTTTTTTCAGATGCCCGCCGGACAGGTCGGAAGGCTCCAAAATTACGTCAAATTTGGACTGGCGGTTGATGGAGGTGATTTTGAGCGCCGCCACATCCATCAGGCCCTCGCGCTGGGCAAGAAACAGCACAGGCCGGCGCTTGACTTCGCCTGAATCCGAGAACTGGAAGTCGGCGATGACGACGTCACCGGCCTCAAAGGTCGAAGAACTCATCGGCATCCTCTCCTTCCTCGGCCAGCCTCCGCTCGTTGTAGTGGCGGATTGGGTCGCTTTCTTTGTCCAACTTTTCGGCCTCCTGCACGATGGCCCGGCGTGCCAGCTCGCTCCAGCGCACCTCGCGATGCTTTTTCATGATGCGGTGGACAGGCAGGGGGACGGAGAACGTTACATTGACCATAGAATCAACCTATCTTAAATAAGTAAAATAAGGTATTTAAGGGTTTCTGTATTGGATGGAATAAGATTGAGTAAGTCTGATTTAGAACGCTGTCGGGAGAGGTTTCCGCTCAATTTTAGCGGCGCCGTCTGCTCGAATGATGCTGGGCCCGCAATGGCGGCCGGCCGCCGCGGGAGTGCGATGAATTTGCATCTCCATGCCCGCCTGAATGGGCCGAGCGGACGCCCCCATGCCCGCCGGAATGCGACGAGCCGAAATCCCCGCCATGTGAACCGCGGCTGAAACCGCCCCCGTGGCCGGAAGCGCCTTCTCCTCCGTGCCCAAAAGAGCTGCCATGATGACGGCTATGAGAAGGGCGGCCGGAATCATGGCGAGAAGGGCGGCCGAACTCGTCACCGCCTTCGTGACTGCGACCTGAATCAGGATGGCGGCCCGAAGAATGACGGTTGCTGTCCGAACGGCGAGCGGAACCGGAATTGCGGCCAGACTCATGGCGGGCGTGGCCCTCGCCGCCCTCATGCCGGCGGCCTGAACCAGAATGGCGCTCTCGGCCCGAATGGCGCTCATCGTCCCCATCCTCAAAGCTTGACACTTCGGCCGGACTCATGGAAACCGCATCTGCCGCGAGCACGAGCTCCTCCATTTTGGAGCCAGTTGCATCCTGAATTATTTCAACAGGCCGGTGCGGGTTGCCCAATATGAGCGAAACCGCCACTCCTTCCGCCCCCGCTCTGCCCGTGCGGCCGATGCGGTGCACATAAGTCATGGGGTCGTCGGGCATGTCGTAGTTGAACACATGTGAGATGCCCAGCACATCGAGGCCGCGGCTGGCCAAATCGGTTGCAACCAGCACGTCGATTTTGCCGTCCCTGAACTGCGCCATGGTGCGCTCGCGCGCATTCTGGCGAAGATTGCCGTGCAGGGCGTCGGCCTTTATGCCCTGCTGGTTGAGAGTGCGGGCGAGCTTGTTTGCGCCGTGCTTTGTGCGGCAGAATACAACCGAAAGATAGGGT
>CAYIMK010000045.1:0-6412 GCA_964364595.1 Microcaldota archaeon
GGGAGGGACACGAGCGAGCGGTTAGCGCGGGCTGTCGTTGGCTAAACACGTACTCCCGTTCCGACTGATTTTTTAACCTTCTATGCATTATACAATACGTCGAATTTCGGGGGTCTAATCATGCCGCTTCTGCCGATTGAATCCCGCTACCGCACCGAGATGGCCGCCTATTTCGAGGAAGAGGCCAAACTGCGCTTGTGGCTGCGCGTCGAGGTCGCGCTCGCCCGCGCGCACGCGCAATTAGGCCACATGCCAAAGGCGGCCGTTGCCGAAATAGAGGCCGGCGCGCAGAAGGTGCGCCTGGACAAGGTTTTGGAAATCGAGGCAACTATCCACCACGACCTGATGGCCATGGTGCGCGCGCTGTCCGACCAGTGCCCCAAATACGGCGGCTATGTCCATCTTGGCGCAACTTCTTACGACATAGAGGACACTGCGCTGGCCCTCACTTTGCGCGAGGCGGCGCAACTGATTCGCACACGCATCATCAGCCTGCGCCGCGTGCTCAAGAGTCTTGCTACCGAGAAGGCGAACACGGTTTGCGTGGGCCGCACGCACGGCCAGCACGCCGTCCCGACGACTTACGGCATGAAATTCGCCCTCTATTACTCCGCGCTGGGCCGCTCCAAAGCCCGCCTCGACGCAGCCATCTCGCGCATCTCTTTCGGCAAGATGTCCGGAGCAACCGGCACGATGGCGACATTCGGGCCCGACGCATACAAACTGCAGGAGCTTGTGATGGCCGACCTCGGCCTGTCAGCCGACCCCATCACCTCGCAAATCATCAGCCGCGACCGCCACTCCGAGATGATTTCGGTGCTGGCCATGGCCGCCTCTTCGGTCGAGCAGATTGCGCAGGAAATCCGCCATCTGCAGCGCACCGAAATCGGCGAGGTGGCCGAGCCGTTCTCATCGAAACAGGTCGGATCATCCACCATGCCGCAGAAGCGCAACCCGCACAAATGCGAGCGCATCTGCTCGCTGGCGCCCGGCGTGCGCGCGCAGGTCGCAATCGCGCTGGAGGACATCCCGTCCGAGCACGAGCGCGACCTGACAAATTCGGCCGCCGAGCGCTTCATGTATCCCCTCTCGTTCTGCACTCTCGACTACATGCTGCTGGAGATGACCAAGGTGCTCTCCGGCCTGCAGTTCTTCCCCGCAGCGATTGAGCGCAACCTCGTCCTCACGCAGGGCGGCATAATGGCCGAGCGGGTGATGATGGCGCTGGCCGAAAAAGGCATGAGCCGGCAGGATGCGCACGAATTCATGCGCAACTGCTCCCGCGAGGCCCTGACTGGCAGGCGGCCGCTGCTCGACGTGTTGCGCGAGAAGCCCGAGGCCGCCAGGCTGCTGAAAGGTTCCGAGCTGGACGCGCTGTTCGACCCCAAGACCTACATCGGGCAGGCGCCGGCCATAGTGCAGCGGGCAGTGAGCGACGAACCATAGGCTTTTCTTTTTCTTAGCGAAGAAAAAGAAAACCCTGGAAAAGAAAAAGAAACAAAAGAAAGAAAACGAAAAAGAAAGAAAAGAAGCGGAACCCGCTCACAGGTGCTCTTGATGCTCTCTCAATCAGATCCACAAGTCTGGGATTTTTATAAAAAAGAGTGGAGGCGGCAAGAGGAAGGCCTCGAACTCATCCCGTCCGAGAACTACGCCTCTCTCGACGTCATGGCCGCGGCCGGCGGCATCTTCACCAACAAATATTCCGAAGGGTACCCGAAAAAACGCTATTATGGCGGGAACGAATTCATCGACGAGGTCGAGATTCTCGCCATCGAGCGGGCCAAGTCGCTTTTTAGCGCCCAATTCGCCAACGTGCAGCCGCATGCCGGCTCGCAGGCGAATATGGCCGCCTACTTCGCTCTCTTGCAGCCGGGCGACACGCTGATGGGCCTCAACCTCTCGCAGGGCGGGCACCTCACCCACGGCTCGCCCGTGAATTTCTCAGGCAAAATGTACAAGATAGTGCCATTCAACCTGCACCCCGAAACCAATCTTCTTGACTATGAAGAAATAGCGCGCTTGGCCGACCAGCACAAGCCGAAAATGATTATCGCCGGCTTCACCGCTTACCCGCGGCAGGTTGATTTCTCCAAATTCGCCAAGATTGCGCGTTCGGTCGATGCCAAACTCATGGCCGACATGTCGCACGTGGCCGGCCTCGTCGCCGGCGGCGTCCATCCCTCGCCAATCGGCTCGGCCGATGTCACCACCTCCACCACCCACAAGACGCTGCGCGGGCCGCGCGGCGCATTCATCCTCTCACCATCCGAGGAGACGGCGAAACTCGTCGAAAGGGCGGTGTTTCCGGGTTTGCAGGGCGGGCCGCTGGAGAACATGATAATGGCCAAGGCCGTGGCTTTCCATGAAGCGGCCAAGCCTGAATTCAAAGCATATGCAAATCAAATCGTGAAAAACGCCAAAGCCCTCGCCGCCGCGCTCAGCGACCTCGGCTTTGTTCTTGTCTCGGGGGGAACCGACACGCACCTCATCCTCATCGATTTGCGCAGCAAGAACCTCACCGGCAAGGAGGCGCAAATCGCGCTCGACGCGGCCGGCATCACGGGCAACAAGAACACGATTCCCAACGACCCCCAGTCGCCATTCATCACCTCCGGCCTTCGCATCGGCACGCCCGCGCTCACCACGCGTGGCATGAAGGAAAAGGAGATGGGGATGGTGGCGCACTACATCGATGAAGTTCTGAAAAGCCCGGCGGACGAGGGAGTGCGCGCCAAAGTGAAGGCCGAGATAAAGAAGATGACAAAAGATTTCCCAATCTACCCCGGCCTGATAAAAGAATAGAGAATGGGAGGCTCGTTCCATGACCGCGAAACTTTTGGATGGAAAAGCGGCCGCTGCCGCATGGGAAGCCGAACTCGCGGCGAAACTCAAAACCTTTTCATCCAAACCCAAACTCGCGCTAGTGCGCGTGGGCGACGACCCGGCCTCGGGCATCTATGTCAGAAAGAAAATCGAGATGTGCGCGAAATTGGGGATAGAGTCGGAATTAATCCATCTGCCCGCCTCGACTGCCGCCGACCAGCTCGACTCCAGGATCATTTCGCTCAACGCCGACAAAACTGTGTCAGGCATCCTGGTGCAGGTTCCGCTGCCCCGCCAAATCGACGCCTTCGCGGTGCAGAAGGCGATTCACCCGTTCAAGGACGTGGACGGCTTCGGCCCCAAGAGCATGGGCTACCTCCTAATGGGCCGGCCCCGCTTCGCGGCAACCATCGGCCATCGGGCCGATGGTGCACCAACGGCCTGCGAGCCGTTGGTTGCAGCAACTCCTGCGGGCATCATGAGGTTATTGGAGCATTACAAGCTCGACGTGGCCGGCAAGCATTGCGTGGTTGTCGGGCGCTCCAACATAGTGGGCAAGCCGCTGGCCATTCTGCTCCTGCAGGCAGATGCGACCGTCACAATCGCGCATTCCAAAACCAAACACCTGGCCGCCATCACCAAGCAGGCCGACTTTCTTTTCGTTGCTGCCGGGCAGGCGAACCTTGTCAAAAAAGACATGGTCAAGCGCGGCGTGGTCGTGGTCGATGTCGGCATGAACAGGAACCGGATGGGAAAATCCTGCGGGGATGTTGACTTTGCCTCCGTCTCCTCAGTCGCCTCATTTATCACGCCAGTTCCCGGCGGCGTGGGGCCGATGACAATAATATCGCTCATGGCCAACACTATACATGCATACGAGATGCAGCACTCCAACTGAAAGTATTATAAATATTATTTTTAATATTCATACCTGTGATGAACATGGCCAACGTTTCCATATCCGTATCCGACGAGCTCAAGGAGAAGATGACAAAATTCCCATCCATAAATTGGTCCGTGGTCGCCCGGGAGGCCATCGCGCAGAAAATCAAAGACCTAGAATTCCTGCTCAAATTCAAGTCCAGCAGCACGTTGACCGAGGAGGATGCCCTGCGACTGGGGGCCGAGGTAAATGCCGGACTCGCGCGCCGCCTGGAAGAATACCTTACCAAGCATCCTGGCCATGCCCGGGCACGAGGCGGGAAATGAGGCTCGTAGTCGATGCCAACGTGCTTTTCGCCGCGCTGATCAGGCGGAACGCAACTTTTCTCATGCTATTCGAGGATTCGCTCCAGCTTTATGCCCCCCAATTCATCTTTGATGAGTTCGCAATCCACAAAGACGAGCTGGTGAAAAAGACCTCTCAAAATCCTCAGGATTTCGAAAACGCCCTCCTCATCATCTCCAAACGGTTTCAGATTGTCCAGACATCCGAATTCGCGTCTTTTGCGCAGGCAGCCGGGTCATTTTCCCCGGATCCAAAAGATGTGCCCTATCTCGCCCTTGCTCTCCATCTCGGTCCTGACGTCTCCATATGGTCAAACGACAAGAGATTGAAAATACAGGATAAGGTCCCAGTCATTTCCACCGCCGAGCTGATTGAACGCCTCTATCGGACTGATCCATATGCCCCGCCGGCAGTCTGAGGCTGCGTACGAGAGCGTCCTTCGCCGCCTCGTTTCCCTCTCCCGCTTCGGCTCCAAGCCCGGCCTTGCGAGGATAAACAAATTGCTGGAGCTTCTGGGCAATCCGCATCGCTCCTTCAGAACAATCCTCGTGGCAGGCACCAACGGCAAGGGCTCGACCGCCGCGATGCTGGCGAAAATCCTGGCGGGCGCCGGCAGCAGGACCGGCTCTTACTTCTCTCCCTCGATTTTCTCTTTTCGCGAGCGCATCCAAGTGGGCGGAAAATGGATTTCAAAAAAAGATTTTGCCGCCAGAGCAAAAGAGATTTTTTCCATCCTCCCGCGTATTTCCGGCGACCCGCCCACTTTCTTCGAGGTGATGACTGCCATGGCGCTGGAGCATTTCGCCCGCGAGAATGTCGATTACGCCGTGCTTGAAGCCGGTTTGGGCGGCCGCTACGACGCCACCAACGCCGTTGAGCCCGTGCTCTCCGTCATCACCAGCATCGGCCTTGAGCACACCGAGGTGCTGGGGGGAACGACGGCAAAAATCGCGCGGGAAAAGGCAGGCATCCTCCGAGCAGGCAAACCAGTTGTCTGCGCCGTGAAGGACAAGGCCGCGCGGGATGAACTAAAAAAAATCGCCAAGCGGCTCGGCTCGCCGTTCTTTTTTGCCGATAAAAAACAAATCAGCCCAGCCAATCTTCGCGCGTCCGGCTCATTCCAGCGCGCCAACGCGGCCTGTGCGGCGAAAGCCGCCGCGCTCCTGCGCGTGAAGCCGGCCGTCATCCGCCGCGCGCTCTCCTCGTTCACGATGCCGGCGCGCTGGCAGAAAATGTCATCAAAGCCATCCGTGACAATCGACTGCGCGCACAATCCGCCGGCAGCCAAGGCCATTCAGTCCGACTTAGCGCGCGATTTCGCTTTCCGCTCCCGCTCGCCCCGCATCCTTCTTTTCTCGGCCATGAAAGACAAGGATTATGAGCAGGTGCTCGCGCTCCTCGCCCGGCATTTTGATTTTATCGTGCTCTGCCGCCCCCCCTTTGCGCGCACCGCAAAAATAAAAGATTTGAGAAAAGCGGCCAGTCTCACTTCTAAAAATACCTTCGTTATCCAAAACCCGGATTCGGCGCTGGCGAAATCCAAATCCCTCGCCGGCAAGCGGGGGCGCGTCCTCGTGTGCGGCTCGATGTACCTTCTGCAGTTTCTTTTCGGAGAGCGGGAGTTCCGCATCACGGGTTGAAATAAGCATAAATAGGCGCGCTTCCTCCCCTCCCTATGCCCAAGGTCGCGCTGCGCTCCCATTATCTGGCCCTGCGCTCCGTTGCCCACGCCGCTTTCGGCCCTTCGCAGCAGGCCGACCTCGAGCGCAACCTCTTCTCCATCCCGGCCTTTTCTTCGGCCCGCACCCTCCTGCTCTACGCCTCGATGCGCGACGAGGTGCCCACGCGCGCCCTCATCGAGCGCCTGCTTCGGCTGGGCCGGCGCGTGGCGCTCCCCATCACGCGCAAGGCGGAAAAAACCCTCACCCTCTCCCGCCTCTCCTCCCTCGAAGACCTGCGGCCGGCCCTCTTCGGCGTGCCGGAACCGGCGGCGGAAAAGCGGCAGGCCTGCCCGTCCTCCTCCGTCGACGTGGCGCTCATTCCGGGCTTGGCCTTCGACATGCAGGGCAGCCGCCTCGGCCACGGACTGGGATACTACGACCGCTTCCTCCCCTCGCTCTCCTGCCCCAAAATCGGGCTGGCTTACGACGTGCAAATCAGCGCATCGGCCCTGCCGCGCGAGGCGCACGACTATGCGGTGGATTATGTGGTGAGCGAGAAGCGCGTGGTGGTCTGCGCTCACCCGCGCGGGTAGGCCGCCCGCACTGGTAGGTTTATCTTTTTAGGCGCCCCAATCTTTTCATGACGCTTTCTCTCGTCGTGCTGGCTTCGGGCCGCGGCTCGAATTTCAAGGCCATA
>CAYIMK010000046.1:0-6197 GCA_964364595.1 Microcaldota archaeon
ATCATCTACACCTTCCATTTCTACGACCCTTCCGCTTTCACCCATCAGGGCGCCACGTGGCTGCCTGGCGGATTTGACCAAATACGCAACCTGCGCTATCCGTATGAGGAGCAGAATGAGAAAGGGGTGCTGGCCAACATCAGCGGGCCGCTGGCGCGGGCGGCCGTGCTCCAGTATCGGGCAGAAAAATGGAATGCGGGTGTGATGAAAGAAAAGCTGGGGCGCATCACCGCATGGGCGCAGCGCAACAACGTCACGCTCCTCGCCGGCGAATTCGGCGCCTATGAGATAGTGACGCCTCCCGATTCGCGCATCGCGTGGCTGCGCGACGCCCGCACATTGTTCGATGAAAACCATATCGGCTGGGCAGTGTGGAGCTATGAGGCGGGCTTTGGAATAGGGGCGCACCTTGGGGCGGATGGAAAAGTTGTGGCAGACGAAGCATCGATGACTGCGCTGGGGCTTGGAAAAGGCGGATGCGCCAATTGCGCGGGCAGCAAATACAATTAACAACCCCGCAGCAAGCTGCGAATTAGCATCGGGCCCAGAAACCGCGTCGGGGGGGAGGGTCAGGAAGAACCTCAAACTGGGGACAACCGACGGCCCGCTGGGCCGTCGGTGCGCCGTCGGCTCCCAAGAGCCGACGGCCGGGGGGGCGGACCCCCCTCCGCGGTTCCGAAGAAAGCATTATAAACAACTTTTTTCTCCTTTTCGTTTGTTTTAAAAGATTTCCCCCGCAAAATGATATTATGTGCGGAATCATCGGCTACATCGGACATCGGCAGGCCTCGGTTGTGCTGCTCCACGGCCTCTCGCAGGTCGGATACCGGGGCTACGACTCGGCGGGCATGGCAGTGTCGAGCGGCAAAACGCTTAGCATCATCAAGGACGCGGGCAAGCTGCGCGAGATTCACGCCAAGCACAACTTTCTCTCGTTGGAGGGCGGCATAGGCCTTGGGCATACGCGCTGGTCCACCCACGGCACGCCCTGCGAGCGCAACGCGCACCCGCATCTGGACTGCAGCGGGAAGGTGGCAGTGGTGCACAACGGCATCATCGAAAACCACCGGGCCCTGCGGGCCGAGCTGGAGAAGAAGGGCCACAAATTCGACTCAGACACTGACACCGAAGTCATTGCCCATCTGGTGGAAGAGGGGCTGAAAAACAAAAAAGAAGCCGGCAAACCCGCGGCTTTGGATGCCAGGCGCCCGCCTCGCGATGGCGCCACCCAAACGACCGACCTCGTTCTGAACGCCGTGCGTGCGGCCGTCTCGCGCCTTGAGGGCACTTATGCCCTGGGCCTGCTCGTCGCGGGCGAGAACCGGCTGTTTCTGGCGCGGCGGCACGCGCCGCTCATCATTGGCAAGGGCAAAAAGGAGGAAATGTTCTTTGCCTCCGACATCGCGGCGCTTTTGGGTTATACGCACGATTTCGTCCTGCTCAACGAAGGCGATTTGGCGTCCTTGGACAGCCACGGCATGCGGATTTGGGGCGCGGACGGCCACGAAGCCGTGCGAGCGCCCCTGCACGTTGACTGGACCCCGCAGATGGCGCAAAAGAACGGGCACGACTATTTCATGCTCAAGGAAATTCTGGAGCAGCCGCTCACTCTTGCTTCGGCCGTCTCGGCAGATGTTGAAGAGGGAGTGAAGCTGCTCAAAAATGCCAAATGCCCCGCCATCGTGGCCTGCGGCACATCGTATTACGCGGGGCTGGTGCTGCAATATCTGCTGCACAAGCAGAAAAAAGTGGCCAACACTTATCTGGGTTCGGAATACGCATACTGGCGGACCGGCATTGAAGACGTTGTGGTGGCCATTTCGCAGTCAGGCGAGACGGCTGACACACTTTCGGCAGTTCGGCTCGCCAAGAAAGAGGGGGCAGCAGTGCTGGCGATTACAAATGTGGTGGGCTCGACGCTCTCGCGCGAGGCCGACGCCACGCTTTACATTGGAGTTGGGCCGGAAGTTGGCGTGGTGGCCACAAAAACATTTACTGGGCAGCTGGCCGTCATCTACAAGCTGGCCTATTCGATGGGCGGGAACAGCAAAGGGCTGGATGAATTGAATGCAATGCCCGCCTCGATACAAAAAATGCTGGATGAAATCAGGGAGCCTGCTCAGCAGCTCGCCAAATTGATGAGCAAGAGGCGCAATTTCTTCTTTATCTCGCGCGGAGTTGGCTGGCCGTGCGCATTGGAGGCCGCGCTGAAATTGAAGGAAATTACTTATTTGCATGCAGAAGCATACGCCGCGGGTGAACTCAAGCACGGCCCTATCTCGATGCTTGAGGAAAAGGTGCCGGTGATTGCGATTGCGCCCTCCGGCTCGCTGGCGCCCAAGATGGAAAGCAACATCCGAGAATGCAAGGCGCGCGGCGCGAGCATGATTATTTTATCGGACGATGAGACCATCCGCCACGAGGGCGAGCATTCGCTCGTGATGCCCCGCGTGGCCGAGGATTTTGTGCCGCTCTTCTATATTCTGCCCCTCCAGCTCTTGGCGTATTACATGACGATTGAGCTTGGCAAGGATCCGGACCAGCCGAGAAACCTGGCAAAATCAGTTACTGTAGAATGAGTAGCAACAGACTATCATTTCGTATATAAAGTGTTCCAAAATGACTATCATTTTGGTTTAAATATGCTCCAAAATGTAGTTATAATAAAAGTAGACTATCATTTCAGTAAATTTGTTTACTAAAATGAATATCAATTTGGATGATTCATTTACAAAAATGTAAGTTTAATAAAGCTTGGCGAACAAGATAGAGATATGGCCCGGCAGATAACGAGCATCTCAAGCGCCGTTGATATTATCGCCGTTGGGACAGCCATAAGCTCGGAGATGTCTGAGCTTAGCAGACGCGCAAAGGAGGAAGGCGCCGCTTATCCGAAAAAGAGATTTGTGTGCAACAAGGTCACGCGCCATTTGGGAGAACGTATTTTCATGGCCCTAATTGGCCCGCGCGGCGCGGGAAAAAGCATTATCCTGCAACAAATCCACCATGCATCTGAGAGCTCATTTTACATCTCCCTGGATTCCCAGAAGCCGGACAGCCTGTATGACATCGCCAAAGAAATCTCGGATTCCGGCATCTGGCTTCTCCTGCTTGACGAAATACACCGCTATCCGAACTATGCGGCTGAGCTTAAGAAAATTTATGATTTCCTGCCTAAAATCCGGATTGTTTTCACCAGTTCCTGCGCCATTATCCTGCATGAGCTTTCGCACGACCTTTCGAGGCGGGTTCGCATCGTCCGGGTCCCCCCGTTCTCATTCAGAGAGTTTCTCTTTTTTGAGCGCTCGCAGGAACTTGCCCCGCTTTCGTGGGGCGGCCTTCTCGACCTGAAAGGCTCTCGCGAGTACTACGGAAAAACTGTTGAAACGGAAAGCCTGTTTGAGCCCTATCTGATGGGGAGGAATTATCCATTTAGCCTTGGAAAGACCGACCTCCTTCCCTTGTTTGGCAGCATGCTGCAAACCGTTATCGAAAAGGACCTCGTATCAAGCTCCAAAATCAGCCAGGAGGAATCGTTTGAACTGCGAAGAATGCTGCAGTTTATCGGCCGGGCCCCAACCGAAGGAACAAGCTATTCGAGCATTTCGGCCAATGCCGGCATCAGCCGCTACAAGGCGCAGAAATACACAGAGCTCCTTGAAAAATCGTTCGTGCTCAGAAGAATCATGCCAAAGGGAACGAACGTGAACAAGGAGCCAAAAATCCTTTTTTCCCCGCCATACCGGCTCTTATACAGACAGTATGGCGAATGCATCGGTGACCTCAGAGAGGATTTTTTCGCGGATGCGGCTTCGCGCTTAACTGGGCCCGGAGAAACGGAGGTGCCGTTTGCTTATCTTAAGAGCACGCGAGGGGAAAAAGTTCCGGATTACGTGCTCAACGGAGTGGTCTGTGAAATCGGCGGGCGCGGCAAGGGGCGCTCACAGTTTAAGGGCTATACGGCCAAGAAGAAGCTCATCTTCACCCACCCAGGCACGCTGGACGAGATGAGGCGGCCGCTGTTCTTTGCCGGGATGCTCAAGGAGGCGGAGGACAGCGACCAGCCGCGAAACCTTGCAAAAAGCGTGACGGTGGAGTGAATTTGACACTCTTATGGAAGGTAATAGCTCAGCCGAAGCGCTACATTGTCCTTGTTTAGCGCTGGCTTGGAAATGTCCTTTTCGTAATTAACCTCGATGGTGCCCCATGAGAGGAATATACGCGAGCCGATGAGAATGTCTTTCTCGTTCGTATTGGCCCACTGCTCCAAGCTGGCATAAAATCGCTGAACAAAGCCGGGCGAGTGGGTTATCTGGTAGTCGGCGCCAGCCGCGACGCTGCCGCCTTTCTTGTTATTCTTTTTGTAGAGGGCGCTGAGCATCCAGGAAGAGGAACCGGTGCTGAGCGCGAGATAATCATCAGTCGTGCCGGCACCGATGGTCAGCATGGCGGGCAAGCCAAGCGGCCGCATCACCGTGGCGGTCATGTCGATGATAGGTGAGGCCGTGGTCTTGCCGCTTTTGTTGTCCTTGTCCGTGACCACACCGATACGGGTGGCAGCCAGCAGCGAGCCGCTGTTGAGCGCATAGCGCAGCGCCACCCCATCTGTGATTGTGGTGACGGCTGAATTGGACTTGATGACACAGTGCAGGCTGGCATCGAAATCCCCTGCGTTGATGAACAAGACGGCGATGGATTGGTTCTCGCTCAAATCTGACAGCGAACTCTTGGTGTAGCCCATTACTTGGGTCTTGGAAATCAGGAAGGTGTTTGGGCTGAGGCGGTTGTAGGAGGCGAAATTGATGGGCTGCAGGAGCTTGGGTTTTGGTGGGGTTTTCACTGAGTCGGTTTTCGCAAGGCTGCTGGCGAGGGCGGAATCCGCCTTCGTCTGGGCTCGGGCTTCCTGCAGCGGGCTGAAGGCTAACCATGCGGCGATGGCGAGCGTGGCGGCGGCGTTTGAAATGGTTTTGAGCTTCATATTACACATCTCTTGTAATTCTAACACACACAATAGATATATATGTATGTGGTGAGAAATAACACCACAAAATGAGTTGAAGATATGGTCGACGAGATGCAAACCCTCCAAGAACTGGGCCTCTCGGCCAATGAGGCAAGGCTCTACCTTCTTCTCATCCGCTCCGGCCAGATGCGCGCGACCGAGCTGGCTTCCAAATCAGGCCTGCAGCGGCGCACAGTCTATGATACGCTGGCGCAATTGGAGAAAAAGGGCATGGCTGGCAGGGCCGAGGTGTCTGGTGTGCTCACCTTCTCCCCCTCTCCGCCGGCCGCCCTGCTCACGTTTCTGGACGAGAAGCGCGACGCGGTGGAGAGGATTTTGCCGGTTTTGGAAAAGCCATTCGAACAGGAGGAGAAGACTGCCGTGTCGGTCACCTACGGCACCGCGGGCATGAAGATGGTCCTGGAGGATATCCTGCGCACCCGCTCCGACTATTACGTCTACTACGGGCAGCTTCAGATTTTCGATTATATCCCGAAATTCTTCTCCTTGTTCAACGAAAAACGCAAGCACCTTGGCGTCCGGGGGCATTACTTGTTGCTTGATATTCCCCAGGCACGCGAGCGCTCCAAGCTCATCCCGTTGGCCGAATTCCGCTTCATGGACCCGTCAGTCCTGTCGGTGGGCGTATGGTGGACTTATGCCGACCGCCTCGTGCTGTTTGTGCTGCAAAAGGAGAAGGAGCCGCTCACAATCTTCATCAAGAACGCCGATTTGGCCAAGACGTTCAGGCAAGCGTTTGACACCATGTTCGAGTCCAGCGCGCAGGTGTACCACGGACTGGAGGGCATGAAGGCCATTCTGGAGCAGACGCTCAAATACAAGGAGACGTTGTTCATCGGCGGAGGCGGGCAGGCGGGCATCTACATGGATGATTACATCCGCTCATCCTACCTGCGGCGCGCCATGAAGCATGGGCACCAGTGGCGCAATGTGGCGCACCACTCGATTATGCGCACGCCGGCCGCGAAATACCAGTTCCATTCCATCCGCTTTTTGCCCAAAACGTGGGAGGCCAACCCCAACGTGATTTGGATATACGGAAATTGTGTGGTGAACGTGGTGTGGGCCGGCCCAAAGACGGTGGCTTTCCTGGTGGAGGACGCGCATGTGGCGCGGGCTTATCGGAATTACTTCGAAATGATGTGGAAGATGGCTGAAAAGAAATAGAGAGATT
>CAYIMK010000047.1:0-6155 GCA_964364595.1 Microcaldota archaeon
TTCGTCACGACGTAGGGTTGAATTTGAACGAGATGGGAAAAATTTGAGCGCTTACTTATGGGGAAAGTTGCTTTTAAGGATGAGCATGATGGTTCGAAGCGAAGCCGCCTACACCTTCTTCTCCTTCCCAATCACGGCCAGCTGCGCCAAACAGGCTTCCAACTGAATGACTTCATTCGCCCCTTCCACCACTCTGAAATTATACTCACCAATCCTGTCAATCAGGTCAGCTTTGGCCCTTTCCTCCAGTTTCACGTTGTCCAGCTCGCGGAACATCTGAATCAGCACGTCTTCGCCGGACAGGCCGTATTCTGTGAGCAGCCGGTGCAAAAGCTTGCGGGCCTCGATAAATTTCCCGTCCAAAGCAGCCTGCATCATTTCCAAAATTTCCTTTGGCCGCGCCCGCGCCGCAAAGCGATAAACCGCGTCTTCTGTGATGTGCGGCCCATGCAAAGACGCGCCCTGCAAAGCGTTAATCAGCCGGCGCATGTCTCCTTCTGAAACATAAGCAAGAGCAGCATATGCCTTTTCCTCTATTTTGAGTTTCTCGGCCCCGGCAATGCGGCCCACCATTTCCTTCATTTCCTCATCAGACAATGCCCTGAAGCGGAAAACAGAACAGCGGGACTGAATCGGCTCGATGATTTTGGAGGAATAATTTGCACCAAGAATAAAGCGGGTGGCCGACACATACATTTCCATGGTGCGGCGCAGGGCCGACTGGGCATCCGAAGTCAGCGAGTCGGCTTCGTCAAGGAAGATGAGCTTGAATGGGACTCGGGCGAGAGGTATTGTTCTTGCGAAATCCTTGATTTTTCCGCGCACAACATCAATGCCGCGCTCGTCGGAAGCATTCATCTCCAACAAGCATTCATGGACTTGGTCGCCGTAAAGCTCGCGGGCCAAAGCAAGAGTTGTCGTCGTTTTTCCGCAGCCGGGCGGGCCGGCCAAAAGCAGGTGCGGCATGTTGCCGGCCTTGACAAAGCCGTGCATGGACTTGACGATGTCCTTCTGGCCGATGATGTCACCAAGCTTGTGAGGCCGGTATTTTTCGGTCCAAGGGGTGATGTCGATGGGTGAATCAGAAGCCATAATAGCCAACTCGGCCGGTTCGCGGCCCGCTAAAACGTCTGCGTCCTGACATGACATCGAGACCAAACATTAAATACCTTCTCGGTCATTACTTCTTCGTCGTTATCGACTATTGGTTATCTTTATGGCTGATTCAATCCCCCACGTGCCCCACATCCTGGTCGGCGGACTTGCCGTCGGCTGGCTGGCCCTGGGCCTGCGCGCGCTTCCCGGCGCCCATCTGCTCGTCTATGCCACGCCGATTGCCGCCGCGCTTCTGGGCCAGTTCATGCTCTCCTCGTGGCGCTCATCCACAGGCGCCGACCGGCTCGAGCCCATCATAGGCTACCTGGCCCTCGTCATCACGGCGTGGCTTGTGTTCGGCCTGCTCTTCGCGCCCTCCGAATTCGCCAGCCGGATGTCCATCCTGCTGGCCGCCGGCCTCGCGCTGCCCGTGCTGGTCGACTGGCTGCATGACCGCAAAATCCTCAAAAGCCATAACGACGAGCCCGAAATGGAGGAAGCAGCGCTGGCAGCCGAATAAGCATATTGAGCGGGCCCCGCCCGTCAGGGATTTCAATGACAGATTTGGCACCCATCGAAAACCAGATCCTTTCCTACTGGAAAGAGAAAAAAATCTACTCGAAACTCACCGCGCGCAACGCGGCGGGCCCCAAATTCTATTTCGTGGACGGCCCGCCATACGCCACCGGCCAAATCCACCCGGGCACGGCGTGGAACAAGTGCTTGAAAGATTCCATCCTGCGCTTCTGGCGCGCCAAGGGCTTCTCTGTGCAGGACCGGCCCGGCTATGACACCCACGGCCTGCCGATTGAAGTGAAAGTGGAGCAGGAGCTCAAGCTGGCCAACAAAAAGGAAATCGAGAGCAAAATCGGCGTGGCCAAATTCATCGCCGAGTGCAAGCGCTTCGCCACCCAGTACATCGGCGTGATTTCGGGCCAGTTCGAGCGCTGCGGCGTTTGGATGGATTTCGAGCACCCTTACATCACCTATCACGATTCCTACATCGAGGCCATCTGGCGCACCATCAAGGCGTCGGAAGAGAAAGGGCTTCTCGCGCCCGGCAACTATGTGGTGCCCCAGTGCGTGCGCTGCGAGACCTCGCTCGCCAACTACGAGCTGGAATACGAGGAGCAGGAGGACCCGTCCATCTACGTCAAATTCAAGGTGAAGGGCACACCCAACGAGTATCTCGTCATCTGGACCACCACCCCCTGGACTCTGGTGGGCAACATGGCGGTGATGGTGCACCCAACCCAGGCCTATGTCAAGGCCAAGGTGCGCGACGAGGTCTGGATTGTTGCAAAAGAGCGCCTCGATTCGGTCATGGCCTTCGACCCGCTCGTTTCTCCCATCATTGCCGGCGAGACGTCGGGCAAGAAGCTGGAAGGCACGCAGTACGAGCATCCGCTCCAAGACAAAATCGGGCACGTGTACGACCGCAAGGTCGTGCTGTCGGACGAGTTCGTCACCATGGAGGACGGCTCGGGCCTTGTGCACTGCGCCCCCGGGCACGGGCCCGAGGACTTCATCGTGGGCCGGCGCGCCGGCATTCCGGCATTTTCCCCCGTGGACGCGGCGGGCCGCTACACTGCCGAGGCAGGCCAATACACGGGAAAGCCCGCGCGCGAATCCAACGCAGCCATAATCGAGGATTTGGAGGCGCGCGGCGCGCTCATCCATAAGGGCAAAATCCGCCACCGCTACCCCCACTGCTGGAGGTGCAAGAGCCCGCTCATCTTCATAGCCACGCACCAGTGGTTCATCGCCATCAGCAAGCTCAAGGAGCGCATGCTGGAGGAAATCGACCGAAACATCACTTTCCAGCCCGACTTCGCCAAGACGCGCTTCCGCGACTTCGTGGTGTCAGCGCCCGACTGGTGCATCAGCCGCCAGCGCTACTGGGGCACGCCCATGCCGATTTGGGTGTGCGAGAAAAAAGAATGCGGCAAGAGAAAAGTGATTGGTTCGAGGGCCGAACTGCCCCCCGCCTCGCATGCCGTCGACCTGCACCGCCCGCTCATCGACGCCGTCACATTCCCCTGCGTCTGCGGCGGCACCATGCGCCGCGTGCCGGACGTGCTCGACGTATGGATTGACTCCGGCACGGCCGTGTGGGCGCAGCTGGACGAGGCCGAGACCGCGAACTGGTCCAAGCAGGGCCGTTTGCAGGCCGAATTCATTGTCGAAGGAAAGGACCAGACGCGGGGCTGGTTTTACTCGCTTCTTGGCTGCGGCATGGTGCTGAACAACGAATCGCCCTACAAGGCGGTGCTCATGCACGGCTTTTTCGTGGACGAGAAGGGCGAGAAGATGTCCAAGTCGGTGGGCAATTTCATGCCGCTCGACGACATCTTGTCCAAATACGGGGCCGACTCGTTCCGCCTCTGGGGCCTCTCCGCCACGGTGTGGGACGACCTTCGCTTCTCCACCCGCGAGATGGACGAGAGCCGCCGCTGCCTCGACATCTTCATGAACCTTGGCGTGTGGCTGTCGCGCTTCTACAAAAAGCCGCCAAGGCCGCTTGACGAGAATCTGCTGGAGGCGGAGGACCGCTGGCTGCGCTCGCGCGCAACGGGGCTGGTGGAAAAAGTCACACATTCATTCGAGCATTACGAGCCGCACGAGGGGCTCTACGCGCTCAAGGAATTCCTGATTGAGGATGTCAGCCGCTTCTATCTCAAGCGCCTCAAGCAGCGCATCTCATCCGGCGCGCGGCACCCGGACGCCGGCCTGTCAGTCCTGCACGATTGTTTGCTCACGGCAGTGCAGCTGCTCCATCCCTACACCCCATTCGTGGCCGAGCATCTCTATCTCACCGTATTCAAGGGCGAGCGGAAGGAGGAATCCATCAGCTTCCTGCCATGGCCCAAGGCAAATCCCGCCTGGCGCGACCCGCTGCTCGAGGTTCAGATGACTCATGCGCGCGCGGTCCTCAATGCGGCCGCCAACGCGCGCGGGCGGGCCAACCTGAAATTGCGCTGGCCTGCCGAGCACGTCTGCGTTGCATCCGAATCCACCGCAACGCTCACCGCATGCGAGCGGCTGTCCGACCTCATCGCGGCCATGGCCAACGTGCGGCACACCAAATTCGGCGCGCCGCCCTCCAACTTCGACGTGTCGCTGGACAAGACCAAAATCGGAGCCAAGCACAAGGGCGAGTCGCCGCAGGTGCTGGCCGCCCTGCAGAAATTGAGGCCTGCCGAAATCATCGATGGCCTGCGCGGCTCGCAGCCGTGGATGCTGGAAAATAAATGGGCGATTGAGCCGGCAATGGTGAACGTCATCGAGCATGCGGACGGCTACGCTGTGGCCGAATTCGACGGCGGCAAGCTCTACCTCAAGACCGTCATCGACGCCGAGCTCTATGCGGAGGCGATGGAGCGCGAAATCGGCAGGCGCATCCAGTCCATGCGCAAGGAGATGGAGCTTCTGCCCGGCGCGCCGGTTGAAGTTTGGTTGGCAGGCGACAAGGAGCTGCTTTCGGCCGCCCATGCGCGCAAGAAAACTCTCATGCAGACGGTCGGTGCAAAGGCCATTCATACTACTGGAACTGCTCCGGCATCCGCACTCGTGAAAGAATGGGAAATCGAGGACATGAAGCTGAAAGCCGCAGTGCTCAAGCTCTAGGGTCCATCCATGGCCGGTAAAAAAATCCTCAAATCCGATGATGAGTGGCGCAAGCTGCTCACCCCCAGCCAGTATCATATCCTCCGCGAGAAGGGCACAGAAATGCCATTCACCGGCAAACACTATTTGTCCAGCGAGAAGGGCGTTTATTCGTGCGCCGCCTGCGGGCAGGAGCTGTTTTCATCTGAGCAGAAGTTCGGCTCGGCCTGCGGCTGGCCCTCTTTTTCAGCAGCGTTTGACTCCAAAAAAGTGGAGCTTCACTCTGACCATTCGCACGGCATGGAGCGCGTTGAAGTGATTTGCTCCAAATGCGGCGGGCATCTGGGCCACGTGTTCGATGACGGGCCAAAGCCCTCAAGGCCCGCGGCCTTGGGGGAGCCGGGACGCGGAGCGCCCCGTGCTCCGACCGGAAAAAGATTTTGCATCAATTCGGAAAGCCTGAAATTCGAGAAGAAAGAGAAGAAATAATAAAAAATAAGAAAATAAAAAGGCGAAAAAACTCGAACTGGCGCGCTCGAGCGCGCCCGCCGTTTGTTTTTTCTGTTTAGTTTTCTCCCTACAACGCCTTGAACTGGCTGCGCGCCTTGAGGTTTCCCCAGCAGGCCTTGCAGATGACCCAGCGGCGGATTTTCTTCACGCGCTTGGCGCTCTTGATGCACAGGAGGCAGACCATCTTCTTGCAGTAGTCGCACTTCTCGGCATAGTAAATCTGGTTGCTGCATCGCTCGCAAATCAAAGTCTCACCTAAAGCATGAGTAATTCCACTCTCTATAAGCGCTCCATCCTTTATAAGGAATTCGCTCGCTACCCCATCATATGGCTGCCATCATCAAAAGCGTCCGCGCGCGGCAAATGCTGGATTCCAGAGGAAATCCGACAGTTGAAGCGGTTGTTGAGCTCAAGGACGGCACCGAAGCCCGCGCTCTCGCCCCTTCAGGCGCATCCACCGGCACGTTCGAGGCCATGGAATTGCGGGATGGGGGAACGGCGTGGGGCGGAAAAGGAGTGAGCCGCGCAGTTGGGAATGTCAACGGGGCCATCAACAAGGCCCTCGCCGGCCAGTCCGCCGCCGACCAGAAAAAAATCGACGCCATAATGTGCGAGCTGGACGGCACGCCCAACAAGTCGAGATTGGGCGCAAATGCAATGGTGGCCGTTTCCATGGCCTGCTGGCAGGCGGCGGCAGCGAGCAAAGGCGTCGGCCCTTACGCCCTCTTGGGTGGCGCAGTGCTTCCCGTGCCTTTCATGAATGTCATCAACGGCGGCAAGCATGCCGGCTCGGGCCTCGCGGCACAGGAATGCATGGTCGTGCCGCTCGGGTTCAACTCATTCAAGGAGGCCTTGCGGGCCGGCACCGAGGTCTACCACGCTTTGGGCAAGCTCATAGCCAAGCAATACGGCCCTTCAGGCAAGAATGTGGGCGATGAGGGCGG
>CAYIMK010000048.1:0-6140 GCA_964364595.1 Microcaldota archaeon
GAAGGTGGCGTTGAAGCCAGGGCCGGCGAGCAGGGCCAGGTCCACGCTCTGGGCCACCTGCGCGGCGACGCTCTGGCTGAGCTGCATCTCGCGCTGGGAGATGTCCTGATGCACCTGCGAGAGGAAGAGGAGGGAGAGGGAGACGAACATGAGCATGAAAAAGCCCAGGTAGACCAGGACCTCGACAGAAGACTGGCCATGGCGTGAAAGAACAGGACAGATGGCCGAAGACCGGTCGGGATAGCGGGCCGAAGACAAGCCCGGGTGGCTGGCAGACGCCGGGCTCGGCATGCGGGCCGAAACGGCCCAAGAAGCGTGTCCGGGTGTTTTTTTGCCTGTCATTTTTCACGTCCCGAATTTAGCTTACTTTGTCAACTTTGCGGATGATGTTGACGTAATCGCCCCTGTTCTCGAATATAAGCGCCACCAGCCCCGAGCGCAGGTGCGAGCCGGGCGTGCTGATGCGCTGCACCAGCAACGTGCGGTCCCTCTCGCTCGGGAGGAGCTGGCGGCCGTCCGGCGAGAGGACTGGGGGCACGCTGCGCACCGGCCCGGGCGACACTATCATTATTTCATCCACCCCCTGCGGCGGATGGTCCAGCGCGATGGATATCTCGTGCCCGCGCATCGGCAGGAGTGCCGGAGGCACCAAATCGCCCCCCAGCGTTATGTTGAGCATGTCGGATGGGAAGCTCACCAGCATCAGCATGCGCGTGCCGTTGCCCCCGTACCACACCTCGCCGGCCGTATCCGACATCGCCTGGGCCAGCGCCTGCGCCTGCACCGCATTGAGCGCCTGCGTGCGCGCGCCCGTGGAGGAATAGAAGATGAACACCAGCGGCACGATGAAGGCGAAGACGATGCCGACCATCAGAAGCGTTTCGAGCGCCGCTTGGCCGCGGAAAAAAAGATGAGAAGATGCGGTTCGCGGCATAGGGGCCGCACTGGGGGCCCGGCACACATTGGCCGCGGGCGGGGACATTTTCTTGCCGCTCATTTGCACACCTGGAAACCCTGGTTGGATGGCGGCACGTAGGTGAGTTCAGTGGTGGCGTAGCGCTGCGCCGGGCTTGGAGTGACGGTCGGGTCGGAATTCGCGATGCAGAAGGCAAAGCGGCCGGTGGCGTTCTTGAGGGGGCCTTCCGACGCGCAGTGGTCAAGCTGCTTGCAGCCGGGCATGCCCTTCACATAGGGCCCGCTGCAGGTCAGCCCTGTCAGGTCGTTTGAATAGAACTGGTAGTCCACCCGCGAGAATGTTTCGATGGGGCTGTTCGGCGCCTGCGCGCAGGTGTCGTCCGCGCCGCCCGCCCACTTGCCCAGCACGAAGGATTCAATTCCCTGGTTCTGGCGCGAATAGCTGCCTGTGGCGGCGTCGAGGTTTGGCCAGAAGTTGGTGAACCGCTGAGTGTAGGACGGGCCATAGGTTGAGCGCACATAAAAGCCGCAGAGGGCCATGTCGCGCGGGCCGGTGTTGTCCCACAGCTTGCTCTGCGAAACCGACGAGAACTTGTTCATGAGCCGGCCCGGGCCGGGGGGATTATCGGAGTAGCAGTTCCGTTCAGACGGGCCGAACGTCGGGCCGCACATGTCGGTGGCATTGACTTTGTTGTCGATCAGCGCCTCGTAGAGGCCGGTGCGGTAGTTGGTGTGGGTGGGGATGAATGCAGGGGTGCCGTCTGTCTGGATGTATGGGATGTACGGGTCGATTGGAATCGTTTCGGGAATGACATGCTGCGGCACCACCGCAGGGCAGGTGGAATCGTTCACCGTCTGCCAGGCGAGGCAGAAGAGGCAGTTGTTCTGACTGTAGTTGGTGTAGAGACAGTTGCCGCGGGTGTAGGAGACTGTATCCAGGCCTGAGGGAGTGGTGAGGATGATGCCGCCGAAATAGCCCGACTGCGCCAGCGCTTCGTCCGCGTTGCTTGTCATGAATATGTAGGAGCGGATGGCGGTGAGGTTGTAGGTGGAACTGTCGAAGCTGAACGACGTGTCCGGCTCTTCGGACACGGGGCCGAAGAACCAGCCCAGGCCCTCGTCGCCGCTGCGGAGCAGCACCGCCTGCGCGTCGATCGAATTGTCAATCACCAGCGCGCCGGTGCCGGCGTCAATTCCGCGATAGACGTTGCGGTGCGGGCGCGCCGTCATGGCCGTGAGAAGCTGGCCGTTCGGGCAGGTCAAATCGGAGCATGTGGAATCCCGGTGCTTCAAATCCCCGCGCAACACGGACGGGTCGGTGAAGCCGTCCACCGGCACCGAGAGTTTGATTTCCATGAGCCGGTTGATGTTCACCAGTCTGCGGGAATCGGTGAAGTTCATGCTCACGCGGAAATGGACCTGCATGGTCCAGGCGTCGGTCTGGTTGAATGTGAAATTCTCCACCTCGCCCCATTGCACGTCATAGCCGAGCATGGAGACGGCGGCGCGCGTCTGGTTGAAGAAGTTGCCCAGGGAATATTTGCGCTCGTCACCGGTGTAGGTCAGGTTGGTGGGCGGGGACTGGTAGAAATAGAGGCCCGTGCTGTCGGAATACAGATAAGCGCTGGTGCTGCCCCCGCTCATGAGCTCGTAGATGCTGGCGTTGACATAGTATGTGCCGTCCGGGAATGCGCTGAACGGGCCCGTATTGTATGGTATGCCGCGAATCGCGCAGTCGGGCTGCTCCTCCAGCGAAGTGGCCAGCTTGTTGATTGCGTAAATCGCCGAGGCGTTGACGAACTTGGTGAACGTTTCCGTGCTTACCATGCTCAGCGCCGTCTGCAGCGCCTCGGCGCGGAAGCGCTCTGCGGCGCGGTTCTCGGCCGCTGTCTGGGCCTGCGCCCAAAGCTGAATCGAGATGAAGATGAACGAGAGGATGACCAGCGCCAGCACGGTGAAGAAGAAACCGCGCTTCGCCCCGCTGCGGGATGGCATGGGCGGGATGCGGGCCGCTGTGGCAGACGCGGGAGCGGACCGGGGCATGGGCGGGATGCGGGATGATGCTGCGGAGGCAGGGATGCCTGCAGATGGGGCGTGCCGGGTGCTGGGGACGGGCGAGGGACCTGGCGGGGCGGGGCTTGTTTTCATTTTTTCATCAACCCCACACCGTCAGCCGCAAAAGGCCGAAGGTCATATTGCCCGCCTGGAAGTTGGAGGAGGGCATGGCATCGCACGGGGTCTGGGTGCAGTCCGCAGGGGCCCGGTATGCGCGCGTTGTCGGGTCCCAGCCGCGGCAGTAGACATTGCAGTAAGGCGACTGGGGCCGAATCACCGGCGAGGAGTAGTCGAGAACCAGCTGCTCGGAACTGGCAGACACGCGGCGGAAGGTGACGTTGAAGTGCGGGTCGGCCTGGTATGGGTTGAAGGCGGGGTCGGAGGCGTTGTAGAGCGTTGTCCACTTGCGCGTGCCCAAATCATAGTAGAAGTAGGCGTAGGAATAGGGCCGGGGGATGAGCCGGTTGGTCATGATGACGATGTCGTCGCCGGGGTCGAACGGGGAGCCGGCCATGATGCGTTGGGACGCCTCGCCCACGACGGTCACGCCCGAGGCGGCAATGGTGTTGGAAACCGCGTGCAGCGTGTCCTTGGCCAAATTCTCGGCCTGAAGCAGGCCGTGCCAGTAGCCGGACGGCGCAGACGACATGATGATCATGGATTGGATGGCGATGATGATGAGCGAGAAGGAGACGAACGCATCCAATGAGAAGACAAAGCCCCGCCGACGCTGCATAGGACCGAATGATATTAAAATCCTTATAAAGCTGCGCGAGACGAGGTAATACGATGATTTTGAACGGGGTTGAACGAGGTGGTCGGATGAGGGGGCAACTGTCGGCCGAGATGCTGATTTTGCTGGTGCTCGTGCTCGCGCTGGTTGCGGTCGCATTCACTTACATGACAAAAGCGGTGAACACTGCAGGCGAGGGCATGCAGGCCAGGACCGATGACGCGGTCAAGGTAGGCAACGCGTGCAGCGCTGACAGCGACTGCGGCAGCCCAAACCTGGCGTGCGACGCCACTGGCCGCTGCGCATACAAGACCAGGTAAGACTACAGGGCGTCCCCATGCCGCAAGCGCACACGCCCCGCCGCCCGAACCCGTCCGTTCATTTCTTTCGAGGACAACTTACGGCCGAATGGCTCATGCTCGCCCTCCTCTCCCTCGCTCTTTTAGCCATAGCCGCAACGGCCGTCTCCCGCGCATCAAGCGCCCAGACGAGTTTGGCCGAGCGCAACATGCTGCGCATGGAAGTGGAGGAGATGGGCCATTATGCGGACGAGATATGCGTGATGGGCAGTGGCAATGCCCGCACCGTTGCGCTGGCGCCCGTGGGCTTTGAGCTCGGGTACGACTCTTCTTCGAAAAATCTCACCATCTCCCGCAAAGGCTGGAACTATTCCCGGGCCGTGCTCTGCGCCGTGGAACCAGATGCGGCCGATTACGGCCAGCGGGCCTATCTTCACTACCAGTTGATTGTGGATGCCGGCGGAGCGGAGAGGCCTGGCGTGAAGATTTCGACAAGCCCATGAGAATTAAACAATCGATTTGGCCGGGTTTCGATTTGGGAATACCTTTATTTAGTCATGGCTCGAAGTCATGCTCAGGTGATTAGTCATGGCTTTCGATCTGTTGCTTGTGGGAGTGGCCGGCGCCGTAGTGCTGGTCGTGCTCTTCCTTATCTTCGCCTTCAACGGCCTTGTCAGCCTGCGCGCGCGCGTGGACAACGCTTGGGCGCAGATTGACGTGCAGCTCACCAAGAGGTACGAGCTGGTGCCCAACCTCGTCGAGACGGTGAAGGGCTATGCCAAGCACGAGAAGGAGATTTTCGAGAACGTGGCGGCCACGCGCTCTGCGTGGGGCAATGCCAAGACAGTGGGCGAGAAGGCCAAGGCAGACGCCAGTTTTGCAGGCGCGCTCAAAAGCCTGATTATGGTGGCCGAGAACTACCCGCAGCTTCGGGCGAACGAGAACTTCAAGCTCTTGCAGGAGCAGCTGGACGGAATTGAGAGCAAGGTTGCCTACGCGCGCCAGGCCTACAACGACTCGGTGCTGGAATACAACACCAGAATCCAGACCATTCCGGACGCCATCATCGCCGGCCCGCTGGGCTTCGGACCCCGCGAATACTTCAAGGCCGAGGAAGCCGCAAAGGGGCCGGTGAAGGTCAAATTCTAGTTTTTTATTTTTCCATTTTTAATTTTCATTTCATTTGGAACTGGTGAATATCTATGGCGAGCTTTTGGGATGTGCAGAAAGCCAACAAGACCAAGTCGTGGCTGCTGATTTTGCTCGTAATCCCGATAGTGGCTGGCATGGTGTGGCTTGCAGGCGAATTGTTTGTTGGCGGAGGGCTGATTTTGCCCATCGCCCTCACCTTCTCTATCTTCTACGCTGCAGGAGGATATTTCTTTGGCGACAGCTTGGTGCTGGCCATGCATGGCGCGCGGGCGGCCGACGAGACCAAGGATGCTTATTTGTGCAACACGGTGGAAGGTCTGGCGCTTGCTGCCCAGATACCAAAGCCAAAAATATATATCATCGAGGACCCGTCGCCAAATGCATTTGCAACAGGCAGGGACCCAAAACATGCCTCCATCGCGGTGACGAGCGGCCTCTTGGAGCGCATGAACCGCGCCGAGCTTGAGGGGGTGCTGGGGCATGAGATGTCGCATATCAGAAACTTTGACTCGCGCTTTATGACGCTCACCATAGTGCTGGTGGGCCTTGTTGCGATAATTGCAAATATGATTGGCAGGGGAATGTGGTATGGCGGAGGAAACAGAGAACGCGGGCGGGGCGGAAATGGGGCATTGATGATAATAGGATTGCTTATGGTGATTCTGGCTCCCATACTCGCCAAACTCGTCCAGCTCGCTATCTCCCGCTCGCGCGAATATCTGGCAGACGCATCTGCCGCGCAGCTCACCCGCAACCCTGATGGGCTGGCGAATGCTCTTGAGAAATTGAAAGGCACGCCTCCCCTGCGCTCAGCATCAGAAACTACGGCAGGACTTTTCATCTCAGACCCGGTGCATGGAGGAGACAAGAAGGGCGTGGTGCAGCGCATGGCGGGATGGTTTTCGACTCACCCGCCGCTGGATGAAAGAATCAAGGCGCTAAGGGCAATGTAGAAAAAATTCGGCGCGCAATCGCTGTCTTAGCCG
>CAYIMK010000049.1:0-6073 GCA_964364595.1 Microcaldota archaeon
ATGGAAAGTATGACGTGAACTCGCAATCATGCCGGGTTCGCATAACCTGGTAGTGCGCACGCCTGGAAGAGCTTTTCTTTTTCTTTCTGCGGAAAGAAAAAGAAAACCTCGGAAAAGAAAAAGAAACGTCCGATGATGCTCCTGGCAGCGTGTGTCCGCAAGGGCTTGTGGGTTCAAATCCCTCTCCCGGCGTCCCAATCCTATTCACGAAAAAAATCGGTGATTATCAATGGCTGAGAAAAACGAGCACAAAGACAGCGCGCCCAAATCCGCGGGCGCCCCGAAAACACCCAAGCAGGCGACAGCCGCTCCGAGCGCGCCGCGCCCACAGGGCGGCAGGCCGCAGATTGCGCCGCAAACCCTTCCTCTCTCGGCGAGCGGGAAGGAAATCAGGGGCATTGTCCGCATGGCAGGCAAGGACCTCAAAGGCCAGTGGACCCTGCCGCGCTCGATTCGCTCAATCCGCGGCATCGGCGTAAACCTCGGCCAGGTGATGGCCAGAACAATTCTGCAGACGCTCAAGGTCGGCCCCAAGACAATGATCGGCGAATTGGAAGAGCCGCAGGTCAGAAAAGTCGAGGAAATTCTCTCCCACCCCGAGAAATTCGGAGTTCCGGCTTACATGCTCAACCGCCAGCGCGAGTTCCAGACGAATGAGACGCACCACCTCATCGCAACCGACTTGGGCTTCGCGGTCAAGCAGGACATCGACCACGAGAAAGACGCTTACACCTGGCGGGGTTACCGCCATGCGTACGGACAGAAAGTGCGCGGACAGCACACGCGCAGCACGGGCCGCTCCGGAATGACGGTCGGCGTGCTGAGGAAAGCTGTCATTGCCAAGGCAGGCGCGGACGCCAAGAGCGCCGGCGCGGGAGCGCAGGCCGCCGCGCAAGCTACTGACAAGGGCAAGGCAGCCGGAGCATCCGGCGCGGCCGCTGCACCCAAGGGCGCGGCAGCGCCCAAGGCCGAAAAGGCCGCCGCGTCCGCCAAGCCGGCCGAGGCCAAGAAGTAAAGCAGGTGATGTTTCATGGGCGACCCCCGAAGACTGGTACCCAAGGCCGAATCCCCGCGGCGCGTGTGGGATCCGGAGCGCATTAAGACAGAGCACACGCTGCGCCGCGAGTACGGCCTGCGCCGCACCCGCGAGCTGTGGTCAACGCTGTCCGAGCTCAAGAAATTCCGCCGCTCGGCCCGTCACTTGCTTAACTTGGGCGAGGCAGGACGCGACAAGAGCCAGCAGATCATCAGCAAGCTGCAGCGCCTCGGAATTGCCAAGAGCGACATGCGCCTCGAGGACATTCTGGGCCTGAGCGTCCGCGATTTGCTCGAGCGCCGCCTCCAGACACTTGTCATCAAGAAGGGCCTTGCCCGCACGCCGAAGCAGGCGCGCCAGCTGGTCGTGCACGGCTTTATCGCCGTCGGCGGCCGGCGCGTCACCATCCCATCCTACATGGTGACATCCGCCGAGGAGCCGACCATTTCGTATTGCAAGGCCATTGATATTGAGCCCCCGCAGCCGGTCGCGGCGCCGAAAAGCGGCGTTGCAGCGGCCAAGGCGGCCCGCTCCAAGATGGCTGAAGGCGGCGCTGAAGACGCCCCCGAATCCCCCGCGCCCGCAGAGGCGCCAATCGCCGGCTCTTCAGAACCGGCGGTGCACCAACGCCAGAAGGCGTTGGATGCGGCGGCCGCTTAGGTGATATTCATGGCTAAGGAAGAGAAAACCAAAGAAGAGAAGCCGGCCAAAGAGGAGAAGGCCTTGACAAAAGAAATGAAGGTCGAAGCCCCCGTAGCGAGAGAAGCTCCGGCCCCTGCCGCAAAAGAGGCGGGCTCGAGCCCGCCTTCGGGGTCTGCTCCAGCTGTTGTTGGCGCTGCCCCAGTAGCGGGCGCGGCACCTGCTGCCCCCGGCGCACCGGGCGCTGCCCCAGCTCCGGGAGCACCCGCCCCCGGCGCGCCTGCATTCATTCCCCGCGGCCCAATCCGCTGGGGCATCTGCCATGTGTATTCTTCAAAAAATGACACCATTATCACCATCACCGACATCTCGGGCGCCGAGACAATCGCCAAGGCGTCGGGCGGCATGATAGTCAAGTCCGACCGCGAAGAGGGCAAGCCCTACGCGGCCATGCAGTCCACCATCAAGGCGGTGTCCGAGGCGAAGAACCGCGGCATCACCGGTCTGCACATCCGCATCCGCGCTCCGGGCGGCCACGGCACGAAAACGCCCGGCTCCGGCGCGCAGGCAGTGGTGCGCACAGTGGCCCGCCAGGGCGTGCGCATCGGCAAAATCGAGGACGTGACACCGATTCCGACCGACACCACGAAGCGGCCGGGCGGACGCAGAGGACGGCGCGTGTAAGGAGGTCGGGACTATGGACGTATCGATAGGATCCGAGGACAACCGGCGCATGGCATTCAGCCTGTCTGGAGCCCGAACCGGCTTTGCAAATCTCGTGCGGCGCTACGCCATGAACCAGGTGCCGGTCTTCGCCGTGGACAAGGTCACGGTTTACGAGAACACCGGCACGCTCTTCGACGAATACATCGCGCACCGCATCGGCCTTGTGCCCCTGCGCTCGCCGGCGGGAGTGAAAAGCGACGAGGAGGCCCTCTTCACGCTCGAGGCGTCAGGCCCGGCGATGATTTACTCGGGCCAGCTCTCGTCCGGCCATGACAAAATCAAGGTGGCAACCGAGAAAATCCCGCTGCTCCAGCTCTTGGCGGACCAGAACCTGCGGCTCGAAGCCAAGGCACTCTCCGGCATAGGCCGCAAGCACGCCAAATGGCAGGCCGGACTTGCCAGCTACGAGATGGCGAACGGCGAATTCCGCTTCAAGGTCGAGAGCTTCATGCAGATGCCGCCCCGCGACATGCTGGGCCGGGCCGCCGACCTCCTCGAGCAGAAATGCGAGGAGATGGAGGAAGGGCTCAATGGCATCAAGTCTGCGGCCAAGAAAAAGAAGGAGGAATAGATGCACGATATCTCCCATTGCATGCAGGGGTAGCAAAGCTTGGTCAAATGCGCTAGCTTGAGGGGCTAGTGTCTTAGGACTTCGTGGGTTCAAATCCCTCCCCCTGCAAGCTTTTTCTTTTCTTTTGCGAAAGAAAAGAAAAACCTTGGAAAAAGAAAGAGGGCAGAATGCCTTGGAAAAGAAAAAGAAAATGACAAGAAAAAACCTTGGAAAAAAGAAAGAAAAGACGTCGTACAATTCCAAAACTCACAATCTATGGTGAACACAATGGCAGACAAGAAAAAATCATCCAAACCATCGCCCTTCTGGGCGCGCGTGCAGGAGCTGCTGGACAAGCCCCGAAGGCAGAAGCAGGGCATGAACCTCAGCCGCCTCTCAAGCTTGACCAAGGCCGGCCAGACCGTTGTAGTGGCCGACAAGATTCTTGGCGCGGGCGAAATGAAGCACGCCATCACGGTTGCAGCGCCGGCGTTCAGCCAGAGCGCGAAACTCATAATCGCCAAACGGGGGGGCTCGGTCGTCAGCTTGGAGAAGCTGCAGGCCCAGAATCCGGCCGGCAAGGACGTGAGGATACTCATCTAGAGTGGTGAATTATATGCAAATCATCAACGCACAAGGATTGATTATGGGCCGGCTGGCCACCAAGGTAGCCAAGAGCCTTCTCGCCGGCGAGGAGGTCATGGTGGTGGGCGTGTCGGACGCTGTCGTGACCGGCAGTTTGAGACAGCACGTCGCCAACCTCAACTCGCTCAAGCACCAGAAGCGCAAGACAAACCCGGAGAACTCGCCCAAATACCCGCGCGTTCCCCACATGATGTTCAAGCGCGTGGTCCGCGGCATGCTGCCCAAGAAAACGAGCCGCGGCCGCGAAGCGCTCCACCGCCTCAAGGCTTATTCGGAAATTCCCGAGAAGTTTGACATGAAAACAGCCGTTACTTTCCCAGAATTTGCCAAGAGGCCCGCGCGCAGCACAACGCTTGGCGCAATCTGCCGCGCGTTCAGCTACAAGCCCCCGGCATAAGTGCGTTTGTTTAGGTGATATGATGACCACAACCAAGAAATCCTCCTCCAAGGCCAAGAAAAAGAACGGCATTGTCGTGCGCGGCAAGCGCAAAGAATCGATTGCCAATGCCACCATCGTGAAGGGCAAGGGCAACGTGCGCGTCAACTCGCTCCTGCTCGAGGCCATCCCCAACCGATACGCCCGCGAGCTCATCATCGAGCCCCTGCGCATGGCGCCCGAAATAGCGTCCGGCGTGGACATCTCGGTGGCGGTGCACGGCGGCGGCCAGATGGGGCAGGCCCAGGCGGCCCGCATGTCGATTGCCCGCGCGCTGGTTGAATACTCGCAGGACATGGTCCTCAAGGCCAAGATGGTGGAGCGCGACCGCTTCCTGCTCTCCGAGGACTCCCGCCGTGTCGAGCCCAAGAAATATCTGGGCCCGAAAGCGCGCGCAAGATTCCAGAAGTCGTACCGTTAAGCTTACAGAGTGGAATGAACGACGATGTTTGAGGTGGATGCATGTATTTCCCTGTGCGATGTTTCACCTGCGGCGCCCCGATCGGGGACCTGTGGGAAGATTATGAAGGCAAGGTCAAGGGCGGCACCACGACTGCTGCGGCCCTCAACGAGCTGGAAGTGGAACGCTTCTGCTGCCGGCGCATGTTCCTCTCGCACGTGAACATCATGGAAAAGATCATCAAATACACCAAGATGTAGAGGCGAGATGAGAGATACCGCATTTACGGGGCCATGGGCTAACCTGGTAGACTACGTGCTTGGGGTGCACGTGATCCGAGTGTGGATCTGATCCTGTCATGGGATTCCTCCACCGGGAATTCAAATCTCGGTGGCCCCAATTTATTGTCATGGAATGCGAACGATGCATGGACGGGCCACCGTTTCGCCTTTGGGCGAAATCGGCCCAACGCTGATGCGTTGAGCCTCTCGGTGGCCCCAATTTATTATCATTTATCGTCGTGAAAACAACGCGTGCGCCCGAAAGTAGCGCCGGACCAAAAATCCGGCAGCATTTGCGGACCTCGCGTAAAACTGGTGAAAAACTATGGCAGACGGATTGTTGATAAAACAGGAAAAATATCTCGAAGCCGGCATACACATCGGCACGAAGCTGCGCGTCATCGACATGACGAGGTTCATCTACCGCACAAGAAACGACGGACTTTTTGTTCTCGACCTGAGAAAGATTGACGAGAGAATCCGGCTTGCAGGCAAACTTCTTGCCAAATACGAACCCAAAGACATCGTAGTTGTTGCTTCACGCGCCTACTCTTCAATGGCGGCGCAGAAATTCGCAAGTGTGACCGGCTGCAACGTGGTTGCGGGCCGTTTCGTTCCGGGCGCATTCACAAACGTGCAGCGCGACGACTTCGTCGAGCCCAAGCTTGTCATCATCTGCGACCCCAAAGGGGAGCGCCAGGCGGTGCTCGAGTGCGGCAAGATGGGCGTTCCCACAATCGGCCTGTGCGACACCGACAACTACACCATGTTCATCGACTGGGTAATCCCCTGCAACAACAAGGGCCGCCGCTCTTTGGCGCTCATCTTCTGGCTTCTGGCCCGCGAGATGGCAATGGGAGCAGGCAAGATTGCCAGCTACGACGACTACAAGCTCACTCTCGAAGAATTCGAGACCATGGCCCCGCCCGCAGAGGCGCCGGCCGCAGAGGGAGCGGCTCCGATTGACGCAGGCGTTGCTCCTGCCCCTGCTCCGGGCAGCACGGACGAGAAGGCGGCCGGGATAGCGGAAGAGGCCAAGAAGGCGGAAATCGAGAAGCCCAGAGCCAAGCGCGCCAAGGAGGAGGATTCCCCCGAAATGGCTGAGAGCAAGCGCAAAGCCCGCAAAGCCGTTGAAGACGACGACAAGGCGGGCAAAGCCGCCGCGCACGCCAAGAAGAGCGAAGACGACGAAAAGGCGGCCAAAGCGCACAAGAAGGCCGAGCCCGAAGAGAAAAAGGCCGAACACAAGCACGAAGAGAAGAAAGAGCACGAGCACAAGGAAAAGAAGGAGTAGTTCGGCTCTTTTTCGAGAACGTAAGAAATTTTGTTGAAACTCCATAAAAGCTGTTCCTGCCATAAG